>CAZTRY010000022.1:0-41010 GCA_964616525.1 uncultured Sphingobacterium sp.
AGTCTGGAAAACTATGACCCACATCCCCACATAAAGGGAGCTGTAGCTATCTAATTTAGGTTTATGAACATTAATCTGATTGTTGCCATTGACAAGAAGAATGGAATTGGCAAAAACAATCTCCTTCCATGGCATTTGCCGGCAGATCTGAAACATTTTAAAACGATCACCACAGGACACCCGATAATTATGGGAAGAAAAACCTTTGATTCTATCGGTAAAGCCCTCCCTAACAGAAGAAATATTGTAGTAAGCAGGCAATCCGGGCTGCAAATCCCTGAAGTTGAACTTTGCAGTTCATTGAATAAGGCGATTGAATTATGTAAGGACGAAGTAGATGTTTTTGTAATCGGCGGAGCTCAAATCTTTGAACAGGCTCTTCCAATTGCTGATGTACTTTACCTTACTGTTATTCAGGAAGATTTTGATGCAGATGTATTTTTCCCTGAAATTAAAATGAATGAATGGACGAAAGAAGAAATAATTCTTCATGAACCTGATGAAAAGAACTTATATTCTTATAGTTTTATCAAATACAAAAAAGCCTGAATTTCTTCTGTAATTTTCTGTGTTAAAGAATTATTCCAAAAAACAAAAATTTAGTTAGCTTTGGCGTCTTAACCAAAATAGGCTTAAATCAACATTAATAGACAATTAAAATAAAATGCAAGGTAAAGGATTAGTAAAATTCGCAGCAATAGCGCTCACAATAGCGTGTTTGTATTCCCTCTCGTTTACGTGGATAGCGAATAAAGTTGAAAAAGATGCACAGGAATTTGCAAAAGGTGATGCTGTAAAAGAAAAAGTTTATCTTGATTCAGTAGCCTCATTACCAGTATATAGCAGCCTGAGTTATATCACCTACCAGTACGCGAAAGAACGCGAAATTCCACTGGGACTTGATCTTAAGGGTGGTATGAATGTAACCATGGAGATCTCATTGAGTGATATGGTTCGTAACCTTGCAAATAATAGTACTGATGCCAACTTTAATGCAGCCATTAAAAATGCTGAAGCCGCTATGGCAACTGGTGAAAGTGATTTCATCAGCGTTTTTGGAAGAGAATTTGAAAAAATTAGTCCGAACAGTAAACTATCTCCTTTATTTGCAACAAAAGAGAATTCAGCAAACCTGAAAATTGATGCAAGTAATCAGGATGTTTTAAATTTCCTTAGAAAATCTGCTGATGGCGCAATCGATCTTTCTTTCAATATTCTGCGTACCCGTATCGATAAGTTTGGAGTAACCTCTCCTAATATTCAGAAACAACAAGGAACGAACCGTATATTGATTGAACTTCCAGGTGTTACAGATCCGGATCGTGTACGTAAATTACTGCAGGGATCAGCAAAACTTGAATTTTGGGAGACTTATGAAAATACTGAGATCTTCAGCTTACTTCAGAATGTGAACAGTATTCTGGCTTCAACTATTAAATCAACAGATACTGCTGGCACATCTGCTGCCCAGGATACAAGCAAAAGTAAACTTGCAGCTTTAGGTAAGAAAGACAGTTCTGCTGTTGACAGTGCTGCCGCACTGAGTAAAGTGCAAGCTGAGCAGGCAAAATTGAATCCATTGTTTGCAATTCTAAATCCTGCTACTTATCAGGGTCAGGATGGGCAGGTTAATTTACGCCCCGGGCCAGTTGTTGGATATGCTGCTCTAAAAGATACTGCAAAAGTAAACTCCTACCTTTCCTCAGCAGCTGTAAGAGCTGTTATACCACAGAATATCAGATTATTCTGGGGTGTTAAGCCTATGTCTGAAGAAAGCAAGGTTTTTGAACTTTACGCTCTTAAAACCAGCAATTTAGGGGGTGGACCAGCTCTGGAGGGAGATGTGATTTCTGATGCCCGCTCTGACTACGATCAGAAAGGAAATCCGGAAGTTGTTATGGTTATGAATGCAGACGGTGCCCGCTCATGGCGTTCAATTACTGCTGCTGCATCAGCTGATCCAAACAATAAAAAAAGTGTCGCTATTGTACTTGATAATCTTGTTTACTCTGCTCCTACAGTACAGGGAGAAATTCCAAATGGAATTTCATCTATCAGCGGAAGCTTTAAAGTTGAAGACACTCAGGATTTGGCGAATGTATTAAAAGCAGGTAGATTACCTGCTCCGGCAAAAATTGTCAGCGATTATGTGGTTGGTCCTTCTTTAGGAGCAGCTTCCATCTCTGCAGGTTTAATTTCCACCATAGCAGGTGTAATATTCATCCTTCTATTTATGGCGATGTATTACAGTACTGCCGGATTAGTGGCAAATATTGCTTTGTTGGTCAACTTATTCTTCCTGATGGGAGTACTTGCATCTTTAGGTGCTGTATTAACTTTACCGGGTATTGCCGGTATCGTTCTGTCACTCGGTATGTCGGTTGATGCAAACGTATTGATCTATGAAAGGATACGGGAAGAATTAGCCGCAGGCAAATCTGCAAGGTTAGCCATCACCGAAGGATTTAAGAAAGCAATGCCATCAATTCTCGACTCGAATATTACCACTTTCCTAACTGGTGTAATTCTTTATGTCTTCGGGCAGGGACCAATTGTAGGTTTTGCTACTACCCTGATGATCGGTATTATCACTTCCCTTTTTGCAGCAATATTCATTTCAAGACTGGTTTTTGAATGGATGCTTGACAGAAAAAAGCCTATTAGCTTTTCAATCAAAGCAACCCAGAATCTATTTAAAGATTCAAAGTTTGACTTCATCACTGGCAGAAAGCGTTTCTATATCCTTTCAGCAGCCATTATCGTTGCTGGTATAATTTCTGCCTTTACTCAGGGATTCAGCCTTGGAGTAGATTTCCAGGGTGGAAGAGCTTATTTTGTTGCGTTCGACAAACCAGTTGAAGTTGAAAATGTTCGTTCTATTTTGGTTGATGAATTCGGAACAGCGGTTGAAGTCAAAACCTTTGGTTCTTCCAATCAGGTTAAGATCACTACTGCCTACCTTATCAACGACAACTCAGATCAGGCAAACGACCAGGTTAGTGCAAAATTGGCATCCGGTCTTAAGAAAATTAATCCTGTCTATGAAATAAAGGATTCTCAGAAAGTGACGCCTACAATAGCCGAAGACATTAAAACCTCAGCTATCTACGCAACAATATTCTCAATACTGGTTATCTTCCTGTATATATTAGCACGATTCAGACGAATGGCTTTTGGATTTGCTGCGATTCTGGCACTGGTTCACGATGTACTCGTATTGCTTGCAATCTTCACCATATTTAATGGCTGGTTACCATTCTCATTGGATATTGATCAGGCGTTTATAGCAGCCATATTAACAGTAATGGGTTACTCAATCAACGATACGGTTGTAGTGTTTGACAGGGTCCGTGAATATATTGGGCAGCATCACTCCAAAAATGAGGACCTTCCTTCAGTAATCAATAACGCACTTAACAGTACATTAAGCCGTACTGTTATCACCGGTATTTGTACTATTGCGGTATTGTTGATTATCTTCATCTTCGGTGGTGAGATATTAAGAGGATTCTCATTTGCAATGTTAATAGGTGTCATCTTCGGAACATATTCATCCCTGTTCGTTGCAACACCATTTGTTGTAGAATTCATTAAAGAAAAAGACAAAGCAAAGGCTTAATAACTTTCTTTCTGAAATATTTCCAAGCATCCGCCCCAGGCGGATGCTTTTTTTTTGCTTAATAATTTATTTATTCAGATATTTGTCATACTAACAATAAGTATGGCAACAGAATTATTCAGTACCTACTCCTATTTGCTTGATCGTACGGCAAGGAAAGTGAAGCAGTATGCTCAGCGTCGCTTTAATGCAGCAAACTACGACATCACTGTTGATCAATGGTTAATCATAAAAAACCTGAACAATGATAATGACATGAATCAGAGTCAGTTAGCTGAGATTACAGGTAAGGATCATCCAACATTAACCCGGATCATCGATCTCTTATGCAAGAAGGGTCTTACAGAAAGAAAGATTCATCCGAATGACCGGCGATGCTTCACAATACACCTTACTGAACTAGGCAAACAACGGGTTTCGGAGTGGAGTCCGAAAATGGCTGAGATCAGAATGAAAGCATGGCAAAATCTTACAGAAGAAGATTATAAGAATCTAAAGCGGATTCTGGATACCATCTATACAAATCTGGATGAGCAGGAGAAACTTTTACCCGAATTATAGACAAACAATAGCATAATACATAATAAAATGATTTCAACAGACATTTGCATAATCGGAGCTGGCCCTGTGGGACTGTTTGCCGTATTTGAAGCAGGGCTCTTAAAGATGAGGTGCCACCTGATCGACACACTACCGCAGGTTGGGGGCCAATTATCAGAAATATATCCTCAAAAGCCTATTTATGATATACCCGGATACCCTGAAATTAAGGCCCAGGAACTGGTTGAACGTCTGATGGAACAGATTGCCCCATTTGATCCGGGATTTACTCTTGGTGAACGTGTAGAATCCCTCGAAAAGCAGGAAGATGGTTCCATCATCGTTGGTACCAATGATGGAACAAAAGTACATTGCCAGGTAGTGGTAATCGCCGGTGGCTTAGGTTGTTTCGAGCCGCGTAAGCCTGAAATTCAGGGATTGCTTGACTTTGAAGGCAAGGGTGTGGAATATATGGTGAAGAAACCTGAGAACTTCAGAGATAAAAAGGTTGTATTGGCAGGCGGAGGTGACTCTGCTCTCGACTGGACCATATTTTTGGCTGATATTGCCGAAAGAGTAACTCTGATTCATCGTGGTGACACTTTTAGAGGGGCCCCTGATTCTGCCGAAAAAGTTCATGAACTTGCCAGCAAGGGTAAGATAGACCTGATTCTGCAGTCGAACCTCCTGAGTGTTGGAGGTAATGGCAGTTTGAAAGAAGTATCATTTATTGGACGTGATCAGGTTACCAGAACCGTTCAAACTGATTATTTGATCCCTTTATTTGGATTAAGTCCGAAACTGGGCCCGATAGCCGAATGGGGACTGAACATTGACAAATCTGCGATACAGGTTAATACTTTTGATTATTCAACCAATGTGGAGCGCATCTATGCGATTGGAGACATAAATACCTATCCGGGAAAGCTGAAGCTTATTCTTTGCGGCTTCCATGAAGCAGCATTAATGGTACAAAGTGCTTTCAAATATGTATATCCTGACCAGAAATTAAGCTTTAAATACACTACTGTTTATGGTGTTAATGCATTCTAAAATGATCAACATTACAATTGAAGATAGAAACGGGGCACAGAAGCCCATTGAGATTCCGGAAGAAATAAGCCTGAGTTTAATGGAGGTTTTGAAGGCCTCTGATTACAATATCCTGGCCACCTGTGGTGGCATGGCTTTATGTGCCACCTGCCATGTACAAGTTCTCAAGGGGCTTGAAGATCTTCCTCAGGCCGGAAATGAAGAAATGGACATGCTCGATACCCTACCTGATGCTGGATTTGACAGCAGACTTGCCTGCCAGATCAGAATAAGCGAGAGTCTTAATGGCATGATCTTTCGAATCAGAGGGGATGAACTTTAATCCCATTTGAATAAACTCAAAGTATAAAACCCAATGCTATGGAAAAACCTATAAATAAATCGACTGCATTTCCCAAATTAATAATTATTGGAGGCGGATTTGGTGGAATTGAAATAGCCAAACGTTTAAAAGATAAGGAAGTTGAAATCATTATGCTCGACAGGCATAATTACCATACCTTTCAGCCCTTATTGTATCAGGTAGCTACAGGTGGGCTCGAGGCTGACTCCATTGCATTCCCTTTGCGGAAAATATTTAAAAATCAGAAAAATTTCACATTCAGGGTAACTGAAGTGGAACGCATTGAACCTGAAAAGAAACTTGTACATACTTCCATTGGCGAAATTGAATATGATTTCCTGATCATTGCCACCGGATCTGACACGAATTACTTTGGGCAGAAGGAAATTGAACATTTTTCAATGCCAATGAAAACCATCCCTGAGGCATTAAACCTCAGGAGTATGATTCTCCAGAATCTTGAAGAGGCTTTAATCGAATCTGATCCTGTAAAAAAGAGTGCCCTCCTGCAATTTGTTGTCGTTGGTGGAGGTCCTACGGGTGTAGAGCTATCGGGTTCTCTGGCAGAACTAAAAAAACACGTACTTCCGACTGATTATCCTGAATTACGGGTTGAGGATATCAAGGTATATCTTATCGAAGGGTCTCCGGAATTATTAGGCTCTATGTCAGGTCAGGCCTCAGAAAAAGCAAAAGATTTTCTGCAGAAACTGGGAGTTGAGGTATTTACGGATCTGAAAGTTGAAAGTTATGATGGCAAAGTAATTAGGCTCTCAAACGGACAGGCTATTGACACTAAAAATGTAATCTGGTCGGCAGGAGTTAAAGGTGCCATACTTGCAGGACTTAAGGAAGAATCAATTACCCGGGGAGGGCGGATCCTTGTAGATGAGTATAACCGGGTGAAGGGAGAAGACCATATTTTTGCAATTGGTGACGTGTCAGCATGCATTAGTCCCGAAAAACCAAATGGCTTACCAGGGGTCGCTCCGGTTGCAATACAGCAAGGCACCCAGCTCGCAAAAAACATCATTCATATCATTAATAGCGAAGCGCCTGAGCCATTCAAATACTTCGACAAGGGTTCTATGGCTACAGTTGGCCGTAATCTAGCGGTTGTTGATATAGGTAAAATCCGATTTCAAGGTATTTTTGCCTGGTTTGTCTGGATGTTTGTTCATCTGATGTCGCTTGTTGGATTTCGAAATAAAGTTGTCACCTTTGTAAACTGGGTCTGGAGTTATTTCAGCTATGACCGTGGAACAAGACTTATTATCCGGAGGTTCAACAGGGAATCGATGACTGAAGATACTTATTCCAGGTGAATCGGTTCCGGATCACGTCCGGAATGACAAGTTTCGGATCAGGTCCGGAATGACAAACATATGCTACTGGCATGCTTTATATTGAATTTGGGAGGATTAAAAGCTATCAATGACAAAACTGATCGAATGTCCTCGTGACGCTATGCAGGGAATTCATGATTTTATTCCCACCAAGATCAAGGCCGAATATATTAATCTGCTCTTAGAGGTAGGGTTTGATACAATAGACTTTGGCAGTTTTGTTTCAGAAAAAGCCATCCCGCAACTTAAAGACAGCAGTGAAGTACTTGACAAACTGGATCTCAGTAATTCAAAATCTAAGCTTCTGGCAATTGTTGCCAATTTGAGGGGGATTGAAGAGGCCGTTAAGCACCCTCAAATCTCCTATTTGGGATTCCCTTTTTCAGTTTCAGAAACATTCCAGCAACGAAATACCAATGCCGGAATTGAAACATCCCTGCTCACCGTTGAAAAATTACTTAATCACTGCGAAAAATCTTATAAGAAAGCGGTTATATATCTTTCCATGGGCTTTGGAAATCCATACGGAGATCCCTGGAGTAATGAAATTGTAGAGCATTGGACAAATGAACTTACGAAAATAGGTGCCGATATCATCTCACTCGCAGATACAACAGGAATTTCAAGTCCAGAGAAGATTAACTATTTGTACCCGCACCTTGTTTCCTCTTTCCCAAATGTTGAATTTGGGATTCACCTGCATAGTACCCCATCAAGCTGGGTTGAAAAGATAGAAGCTGCATGGGAAAGTGGCTGCAGACGATTTGATAGCTCGCTCGGAGGCTATGGCGGTTGTCCGATGGCATCTGACAATCTCACCGGAAATATCGCAACAGAGAGCCTTATTTCATTCCTGGAGGCAAAAGGGGAAAATCATGGACTTGATCTGGAGAAATGGAATGAGGCAATTACCTTTTCCGGTCGAATTTTCTATTAAAGGTTATCTGTTATCTGTTATCTGTTGCCTGAATTTCTTTCTAAATTAAACAGTTTAGCCATATCTGGTAACTGACAACTGCTAACTGATAACTAGTTTACTCGAGTATCATTTTAAAATGCTGTATTCCCGCCTCTTCAAACTGTTCACCTGCCTTTTTAAATCCGAATTTGGCATATAAAGGCATTGCGTCAAGCTGTGCATGCAGATAAACATATTCAGCATCCTGAGGAAGGTCATTTAAAACCGCAGAAACAAGGGCTTGTCCCATTCCATTTCCTCTGAACTCCTTTAAAACGGCAAAACGTTCAAGCTTATATCCCTTTTCAGTTTTACGCCATCTGGATGCTCCTGCAGGAGCACCATTGAACTTTCCAAGAAAATGAACAGACTCATCTTCAAACTCCCATTCCAGTTCGGGCGGGCAATTTTGCTCATCTACAAATACTTTTCTCCGGATGGCAAAAACATGCTGAAGATCTGCCTCAGCACTGACCCGTTCAACTTTAATCTGATCTTCCATTTTTTGAATATATGTTAAAAAAATAAAGGGCCTTTCTTAGAAGAAAAGCCCTTTATAATGGTTTAAAGTTTGTTGTTGACATCAATACAGTTGAGATCCTCAAAGGCCTGGGTCAGTCTTTTAACAAAGTTATCCTCCCCTTTTCGAAGCCAGACCCGTGGATCATAGTACTTTTTATTTGGAGAGTCCTCCCCTTCAGGATTACCGATCTGACTTTGAAGGTAAGCCTCCTTCGACTTATAATAATCTTTTATACCTTCCCAAAATGCCCATTGCATGTCTGTATCAATATTCATCTTAATAGCACCATAGGATATCGCCTCACGAATTTCTTCCTGTGAAGATCCTGAGCCGCCATGGAATACAAAATTTACAGGTTTCTCTGCGCTAATATTAAATTCTGAACGAACAAAATCCTGGGAATTCTTCAGAATAACCGGCTGTAATTTAACATTGCCGGGCTTATAAACACCGTGTACATTTCCAAAGGCAGCGGCCACAGTAAACTTTTCACTGATAGTACTAAGTTCTTTATAAGCATAGGCTACTTCAGAAGGTTGAGTATATAATTTTGAGCTGTCTACATCACTGTTATCAACACCATCTTCTTCCCCACCTGTAACGCCAAGTTCAATTTCAAGCGTCATCCCCAACCCTTTCATCCGGCTTAAATACTTCTTGCTGATCTCGATATTCTCTTCAATCGGTTCTTCAGACAGATCGAGCATATGTGAAGAATAAAGCGGCTTACCATATTGAGCAAAAAAACGTTCACCATGATCCAAAAGTCCATCAATCCATGGTAATAGTTTCTTTGCAGCGTGGTCAGTATGTAAAATCACGGCTACTCCATAATGCTCTGCCAGAAGATGGATATGCTGTGCCGCAGATACTCCTCCAAGTATGCAGGCATTTAAATTATCGTTATTCAGGGACTTGCCGGCATAGAACTGCGCTCCCCCATTTGAAAGCTGAATAATAACAGGAGAATTAACAGACTTTGCTGTCTCCATTACTGCATTGATAGAATTTGTACCAATTACATTTACCGCCGGCAGGGCAAACTGATGCTTTTTGGCTACTTCAAATAATTCCTGAACAGCGTCACCATGTAAAACCCCCTTAAATTCTTTTAAACTCATGATTTTAGTTTTTTATACGATGATCGAAATTATAAAAAATAGCCTCAAAATCAAGCAAAGGGCTTAAATATTCTGCGTATTTCAGGATAAGTTTCACTCAATTATTTTGAGGGCATTGCTTTCTTAAAATTTTTGTTTCTTTGTAGGCTATACATACATCCGAAATGGCCTGGTTTAAGAGAGAAAAAAAGGGGATTATAACTTCCACAGAGGAAAAGAAAGAGACACCCGATGGGTTGTGGAATAAATGTCCGTCATGTAAAAAACCACTGCATTACGCAGAGCAGGTAGAAAATAAATACGTTTGCCAATACTGTGCCTATCATTTACGTATCGGCTCAAAAGAATATTTTGAAATTCTTTTCGATGATAACGAATTCACTGAATTATTTCCAAATATTCGATCAGCTGATCCCCTGAATTTTACTGATACTAAAAAGTATACCGACAGGCTGGAAGAAAGTTATGAAAAAACAGGCTTAAATGATGCAATACGTGCTGCTTCGGGTAAATTAGCCGGGCAACATCTGGTAATAGCCTGTATGGACTTCAATTTTATAGGCGGATCTATGGGCTCAGTTGTTGGTGAAAAGATCGCCCGTTCAATTGATTTCAGCATAAAACATAAGATTCCTTTTATGATGATCTCAAAATCAGGGGGAGCCAGGATGATGGAAGCTGCATTTTCACTAATGCAAATGGCAAAAACTTCAGCCAAATTAGCCTTGTTAAGCAAAGCTAAGATTCCCTATATTTCTTTACTGACTGATCCTACAACAGGTGGGGTTACCGCTTCCTATGCCATGCTTGGAGACATTAATATTTCTGAACCTGGCGCTTTAATTGGCTTTGCAGGTCCGAGAGTCATCAAAGAAACCATTAAAAAAGACCTTCCTAAAGGTTTTCAAACCTCAGAATTCGTACTGGAGCATGGTTTTCTGGATTTTATTGTAGACAGAAGGCAAATGAAAGCCAAGCTGGGGTCATTCCTTAAGATGCTTAGCTAATTATATTATAAAAAGCAGTTTGTCCTTTTGAACTCAAAGCTGGCCACGATAATATCGTGGCCAGCTGCGTTTCAGGCCATATTAAATTCATATTGATTATTTCGAAATAGCCCCTTTAAATGGCTAAACCCAATACTCCTATCCTACTATCCGTGCTGGTGGGTATATAAAAATACCAGCAGGATGGGATTTCAGCAAATAAAAACAGAAACGACCTTTAGATTATTCAAAACAAAGAAATAATCAAATGAAAATCTGTTACATCCCATTCATTTTAATGATGATCATTTCATCATCATTGAAGGCCCAGTCAAACAAGTTTGGCATCAAGTTTAATTTTGGAGCTTCATTTTCCGAACCAATGGACGATATCGGTCAGGTAGCTACCAAAGGAAAAGCCATGCAGCCATTTACCAGTTTAGAGGCCTCATATCACATCAGTTATTCAAAAAAGAGTAATTATGGTTTCAGGCTGGCAGGAGTTGCCGGAACTGACAACGCAAACTTCCTGGCTAATGATCGCTCCACAGAAGTTAAAGTATTTGTGCCAAACTTCAGAGCCCGGTTTTATCCATTTACTTACAACAAACACATGGAAGACGGACTTGAAAATTTTTTACCGAAAAATCTCCCATTTCTGATTGAGATTCCAACCTTTCTGACAATTGCCGCCGTTCTGAATGGACTCCACTTCGATCTGGGTTATGGAAACGCAAATATCCTTGAAACTGCATATTCATCATCCACATTTCAGGATGCTGAAGTAAAAAGAAATATGAAATATAATGGCTGGGGATTGCAGCCCCAGATATTCCAGTCAGATTCTGAGAAAATAACCCTCAATGCCGTTTTTGATTTTGGAAAATACAAGTGGACCAATGCAAACGGAGGAACCTCTTCTTTTAAAAGTAATCATGTAGGATTCGGAGTACAGTATTTTTTCTGATTTAACTATAAAATCCTTGAAAATTAAAAATTAAAAATTTAGAATTTATGAAAACACTAATAATTACAGCAGGGTTGATATTAGCTTATGGATTATCTTACGCTCAGCCCAAATATAGACCATCTGATTTTAAACTTTCACCTGATGTAGCCAAATACGAATTAATGGAATGTAGCTACGATCCTGATCTTGAATCTTACTACGTCACAAAAAAACAAGATATAATATTCGAAAATGGCCTTGCCAGGAAAATCAATGAGCAAATCAATTATGTTTTCCTGATAAACAGCAGTACTGAATTCCAATATAATGGGACTCAACTTGTTTCTTCCACTTTTAAAAGTGACTCTCAAAGCTCTGTAGATAAGTTTAAATACCAGAACGGGAAACTGGTTGAGATAGTTACAGAAGGAAGCAAACCAAAGAAGCAAACATTTGAATATGATGCCAAGGGTAACCTGACTAAAGATTTTACCTATGAGGGAAATAATCTGATATCCAGCTCTACCTATTCAGGGTATATAGGTTCAGATACTTATCTGAAGAAACTGGTCAAGTTTAGAAATAATCAAGAAGATGGCACTCAGGAAAACAATTATGTTAAAGGCAACCTGATCTCTGAGAAAATGGATTTTCCATATTTGCAGGATATTATATCCTATAAATATGATAATTATGGAAATATAAGCTCTCAAACAATTTTTGGAAAGACTTATACAAGCAGCTTTGTATACGATCAAAAGGGAAATGTAATTAAATCTAAGGTTACTTATCCCGGATTAGAGTCCGGCGATCCGAGTGTTAATTATTTTACTTTTATGAGAATAACATTCACCAATGGAAAAACAATTGGTTCGCTAGAATACGACAAAGAATTCATAAAGAAATTTGAATCGAATTTTTAGTTCAAACAATGAACAATGACATTATTTTGATCAGCCACTTCCATCAGGAAATCGGCTGATCAAAAATTCATTTCAATAGCATTCAGTTAAAGTATAAATATTAAATTGGCAACATGAACAAGCAACATTCAGGGGGATTTGTACCACACTATCTGACTGTTGTATTTATAATATTTTTTAACCAAACTGTTTACTCTCAAATTTCGGTTGAGAGTCAATTAGATCAAAAAGCTCAACTGGCAAAAACGCTGATTTTTACAAATCCTGCCAAAGGAGATCTCATTGCTGATACAATAATTAAACTCAGTCAGAAAAACAAACTGTTTTTACTTGAAGCAACTGGATGGAACATTAAGGGTGTAATCAAAGCTTTCACCTCAAGCCCGGATTCTGCGCTAAAATATTTTACAAACAGTGAGCGTCTTGCGATACGGGCAAACGATAAACTGGCACTTGCGAAAGCTATCGCCAACAAAAATATTCCTCTGCAGGAAATGGGCAAGTATGACCAGGCAATCAAAGCATGCCTCGATGCAATAAAAATTTACGATGAGCTTGGAAACCTGCCACTTAAAGCTGCTTCATTAGGAGATATAGGAAATATTCTGGTGAACCAGAAAAGACCCGGCGATGCTATTCAGTACTTTCAGGAGGCAATATCCATTTCCCTCAAACTTAATGAGGAGAAAATGAGGCCTAATTTTTACAATTCACTCGGCGTTGCCTACCTGAATAACAATCAGTACGAATCTGCTCTGAAGATTTACAAAGAAGCCCTGAAACTCGCTGAGAAAAACCAAAATCTGAAAAACCAGATCAGCATTAATCTGAACCTGGGGGATGTGTTATGGAGATTAAACAGGAATGCGGTGCAAAGCCTCGCTTATTTAAGTAAGGCAGAAAAACTTGCAATAGATTACGGAGATAAACCGAAGCTTAGTATCATATATCATGATATGAGTATCGTTTACGATGGTATATCTCAGCCGGAAAAAGCTATTGAATTTGCATTAAAGGCAAAAAAACTTGCAATAGAAACTAAACAGACCTACACACTTGAAAAAATTCACTCCTCTTTATCTCAATTTAATGCCAGTGCCGGTGATTTTAAGGCCGCATACCAGGCAGCATTGTCCAAAGACAGTTTGAATCAGATCATTCTGAATGAAAACAATAACAGAAACCTGAATGAAATAAGGACTAAATATGAAACAGAGAAAAAGGATCTGAGAATTACACTGCTCGACAATCAAAATCAATTGCAGAAACTTCAGTTAAGTCAGAAAAATCTGATTTTGAGCAATAATAAACTGGAACTGAAATCTAATCAGCTTTTGATAAATAACCAGGACCTTAACCTGAGGCAGCAACAGTCACTGCTTAGCAAGCAAGAGCTTGAGGCCACCAACAAAGAACAAAAGATCAAAATTCTGGACACCCAAAACAGAGTTCAAAAACTTGAGTTAATGAAACGAAACATAATTATTGCAATTATCATTGGGGTTCTGCTTTTACTCATTATCATTGCAATTTTACTTTATAACAGATCTAAGATTAAGTATCAGAACAAACTTCAGTCTGAAATGCTAAAACAACAGGAAAATGCAGCTCAGGCGGTAATAAAGGCAGAGGAAAGTGAACGTCAGCGTATAGCAGGTGAATTGCATGATGGTCTGGGGCAGCTATTTTCCGCCGTCAAATTAAACCTTTCGGGAATCACTGATCATATTGTGTTCAAGGATGAACACAGCAAAAATATGTTCAGCAAAACGATGGGTATGATCGATGAAAGTTGTCGGGAAGTAAGGGTCATTTCGCATCAAATGGCTCCGAATGTTTTACTTAAATCAGGCTTAACGGCTGCAGTTCGTGATTTTATCAATAAAATTGATGCCCGAAAGCTAAAAATCAATCTGGAGACCTTTGGTTTACAGGAGAAACTTGATCAGAATATTGAAGCCGTTTTATACCGGATAATTCAGGAATCAGTCAATAACGTCATTAAACATGCTGAGGCCAGTTCCCTTGACATCCAATTATCGAGGGATGAGGATGGAATCAATGCCATGATTGAAGACAATGGAAAAGGATTTACCAAACCCAACTCTGACACATATAATGGTATGGGGTTAAAAAATATAGTCAGCAGGGTTAATTACCTGAAAGGCACTGTAGAAATTTCCTCAGAGCCCGGAAAAGGTACCCTTGTAGCTATACATATCCCTAATAAAGTTAAATCATGAATAAAGGATTAATATATAATATATTCATTGTAGATGATCATCAGCTGGTGATCGATGGCATCTCTTCCCTGCTTAAAGGGTCTGAACAATTTAATATTTCAGGATCTTCAACTAACCCGCTGGAAGTATCCTTAAGGCTAAGTCAATCGTCAACTGATATTTTACTGACTGATATAAGTATGCCCGCAATGAACGGGATCGAGTTGACGCGATTATTAAAAAAGGACTTTCCTGATCTTAAAGTAATCGCTATCTCCATGCATGGTGAAAATCAGATTATAAAAGAAATGCTTGATGCCGGAATCTCAGGCTATATTTTAAAAAACACCGGAAAACAGGAACTGATTGAAGCTATTACCAAAGTAGCATCCGGGGGCACATACTTTGATGAGAATGTAACCAGAGAAATCCTTAACAGCTTCAGCAGTAAAAACGATGAAAAAAGACTGACCCCAAGGGAAATAGAAATCATACGCCTGATTGAGCAGGAATACAGCAATAAGCAAATCTCCGACAAGCTGTTTATCAGTGAAAGAACAGTAGAATCACATCGCAAAAATATCTTCAGAAAGACAAATACCCAATCCCTGATCGGTTTAATCAAATATGCTTATTCAATGAAGCTAATTCAATAGTTCATTGAGTTAGGAATGCCTGAATACCAATGAGTTCTATGAACTTAATTCTTCATAAGCAGCAGTCAAACTCCTCTGAATTCCGGCACCCTGAAAGTCCTCTGCACCGGGAATACTCTGTGCTTTTAAAATATCTTCTTTAGATTTTCCTGCTTTCATCTCGTTTTTTACAAACAAAAGCAACTTTTCAAGGTAGTTCTTCATGGCCTTGATATCCTCTTTGCCACCAGTAACTTTTAAAGGGTCAGCAGAATGACCGAATACAAACAAGGTATCCTTATCAAATTTAGCTAAAGTTTTATCCAGGACATTCACCCAGCTTTGAATATTCGCACCCCCTGGCCGGTCAATGAAAGGGAATCGCCTATTAAACATCAAATCTCCCATATGAGCAATGTTCGCATGCTCAAAATGCACAATGATGTCACCGTTGGTATGTCCTGCACCAAAATAATGAGCCCTGATTCGCTCTGAACCTACTTTGGCATTCCATTGATCCTGAAAAACAGTATCAGCAAATAGTTGTTTGTCTTCAGACTTCTGTGCAGCTGCTGTTTTTTGATGATTAGCGAGACAATTAGAGTGTCCAACCACCTTCTCAGCCAATCCTTTAAACGCAAGATTTCCACCGGTATGATCACCGTGATGATGGGTATTGATTAAATAATTTAATGGTTTTGACGAAATTTTCTTTAGCTCTGCTATCAGATGTGTTGCCGGATCAACAAATTGGGTATCGACCACAGCCATTCCCGAATTATTTGATAACCATGCTATTGTACCACCCTGCTCTGTAAATATCCCAACATCATTTCTCAAAGGGGTAAATTTATACACCGGCTGCCTTAAAAAATTAGCCAGAGTCTTATTATTCGCCATGGCTAACATAGCCAATGAAAGTCCTGTACCTTGTAAAAATTTTCTGCGTTGCATCAAAAATCAAATTAAATGATCCTAAATATAAATAAAAAATCCCGCTGCTGCGGGATTCAAAATTTACATCGTTCCGGGTTCATGATTAAATCCAATGGAATGATGATTTACACGCCCGTGGGAATGGTGACTGAAACTGTATCCCCGAACTAAGCCTGTAATAAAATGCTTTTCTCGTATTAGCATTGTCTGCTCATCTTTAGGAATACCTTTTACTGAATGTTTGGGGACAAGCTTTTTAGCCATGATTTCCTCCTTTTTCTAAAGTATCTGGTTAATTTACGAAAAATTGAACTAAAAATCAAGCTATTTACGATGCAAAGAATCGGTATTCAGCCTTAAACCTGAGTGTGACATAGTTCCTTTAACTTCAATACTACATAATCAATTTCTTCCCTTGTATTGAATTTACTGAAGGAAAACCGAACCGCAGGACGATTGGGATTGGCCTGAATTCCATTTAAAACATGTGAGCCAATATTGGTTCCTGAACTGCATGCACTGCCTCCGGATGCAGAAATTCCGGCAATATCCAGACTAAAAAGGAGCATTTCTGCCATGTCCATTTCCGGAAATGAAACATTTAGCACTGTATAAAGACTTTTTTCAGGGTCAGTTTCACCATTAAACTCAATTCCGGGTATGTTCTTTACTAATTCCTCCATCATATAGGATTTAAGGCCCTGTATGTATTGATGGTGCTCATCCATCTGTGAATAGGCGATTTCAAGTGCTTTTGCCAAACCTGCAATACCATAAACATTCTCTGTTCCGCCCCGCATATTTCGTTCCTGAGAACCACCAAAAATCATCGGATTAATCTTGATATTATGGTTAATATACAGAAAACCTACTCCTTTGGGGCCATGCAGTTTGTGTGCTGCACAAACAAGAAAGTGAACCTTAAGCTTGCTAAGATCATGAGGATAGTGCCCCATAGTCTGTACGGTATCACAATGGAAGATTGCATCGTACTTTTCACATAATTCACCTACCCTTTCAATATCTGTGAGTGTTCCAAGCTCATTATTGGCATGCATCAGCGAAACAAAACTGCGTTCATTTGTACTCAGGATTTCTTCAAGATGCTGATAATCAATGACTCCCTTATGATCTGTCTTTACGTAACTGAGCCTGATCAAACCACTGCTTTCAAGTGCCTGAAGGGTGTGCAAAACAGCATGATGTTCAATGGCACTGGTAATTGCATGTTTGATTCCATGATCAATAATACCACAGCGAATAGCCATATTATCTGCCTCTGTCCCACCAGAGGTAAAGAAAAATTCTGAAGGTGAAGCATGAAGAAGTGATGAAACAGTCTTTCTGGCCTTTTCGATCAATGTACGTACTTCACGCCCATGTGCGTGAATGGAAGAGGGATTACCATAGTGACCTTCCATTACTTCATAAATCGTCTTCAGTACCTCTTTATCCAAAGGGGTAGTAGCTGCATTATCCAGGTATACACGCATAATAATAAATTATTCAACAGGTTAAAACAGTTTACAACAGCCATTGGTTAAAGCCGGGGTAAATTGAGTAAAAATATACTTAGCAGATTAATCCTTGTTCTTGGGTTAGCTTATTAGTTTAAACGTAATATTTCTTTGATATCTGATATAATTTTCTGGGCAAGGTATTCGGCACCAGTTTCTGAACTGCTCTCAGAATAAATTCTGATAATTGGTTCGGTATTCGATTTCCGAAGATGTACCCATTGTTTATCAAATTCTATTTTCAGTCCATCAATAGTACTATGGGGCTGATTTTCATACCGCTTTTCAACTTCAATCAGGAGAGAATCGATATCCATTTCAGGAGTTAGTGTGATTTTATTCTTTGATATGTAATATGCAGGATAAGAAGCTCTGAGTACTGATACAGATTGCCTGCTTAAGGCAAGATGGGTCAAAAACAAAGCTATTCCAACCAAAGCATCCCGACCGTAATGAGAATCAGGGTAAATAACCCCTCCGTTTCCCTCTCCGCCAATAATAGCCTGGGTCTCTTTCATCTTATTGACCACATTTACTTCCCCTACCGCAGCAGCATTATAAGTTCCCCCTGCAGATTCTGTTACATCCCTTAAAGCACGGGTCGATGATAAATTGGAAACTGTATTACCCGGGGTATGTTTCATAACATAATCAGCAACGGCAACCAGGGTATATTCTTCTCCAAACATTGAGCCGTCTTCGCATACGAAACACAATCTGTCAACATCCGGATCAACGGCAATACCAAGATCAGCCTTTTTTGCAACTACCATACGGGAAAGATCAACCAGATTTTCAGGCAGTGGCTCAGGGTTGTGAGGAAACTCACCATCCGGTTCGCAATAAAGCTCATAAATGGTCTTTACACCCAGGGCTTTTAGCAGTTCAGGTACAAATATCCCACCTGAAGAATTTACACAATCAATGGCTATCTTAAAGTTGGCATTCCGCACAGCTTCAGCATTCACAAGCGGCAATGCCAGGACCTTGTCTATATGCTTCTGTAAATAACTATCGTCATAGCTAACTTTTCCCAAATTATTAACTTCAGCAAACTCAAAATCGCTCTCCTCGGCCATAGACAGCACCAATTGCCCCTCCTGGTCAGAAATAAACTCTCCCTTATCATTTAAAAGCTTCAAGGCATTCCACTGCTTTGGATTATGACTGGCGGTCAGAATAATGCCACCTCCGGCATTTTCATCAGGCACCGCAACCTCAACTGTAGGTGTGGTGGAAAGACCCAGATCAACCACATCAATTCCAATACTTTGCAGGGTACCTACTACCAGATTACGGACCATTTCGCCCGAAATTCTGGCGTCCCTGCCAATTACAACCTTATTCTTGCCTGTACTTGCGATGACCCAACGGCCATAAGCTGAAGTAAATTTTATGATGTCAGTTGGTGTCAAACCATTTCCTGCCAATCCGCCTATTGTACCCCTGATTCCGGAGATCGATTTTATTAAAGCCACGAGTTAAAATTATTCAGCAAAAATAACAATTACATCCTATTCATAACTGTAAAACAGTAAATGTATATATTTGCCTCAATATCCCTTGATCTGCATATGCCAAAGAAGTGGTTTCAAAACTGGTTTAACTCGCCCTATTATCATATTCTGTATCATCAGCGTAATGATGAAGAGGCTGAATTTTTTATAGACAATCTCTGTGCCTATCTTAAGCCGAATGCAGACTCCAATTTACTTGATATCGCTTGCGGCCGCGGAAGACACTCTGTATATCTGAACAAAAAAGGATATGATGTGACTGGAATCGATTTGTCGGTATCTAATGTGAAATTTGCCCAGCAATTTGAAAATGAAAAGCTTCAGTTTTTTGTACACGATATGCGGTATCCTTTTTACATTAACTACTTTGATTTTGCATTTAATCTTTTTACCAGTTTCGGATACTTTGAAACAGAAAAAGATCATATTAATGCATTAAAAACTTTCAGAAAATCATTGAAAAAAGACGGCATTCTGGTTCTCGACTATTTTAACAGTCATAAGATCATGCATCACCTAACCAATCAGGAAGTTAAACAGGTTGACGGTATTGATTTTTATATCAGTAAAAAAATAGCTGATGGTAAGATCATAAAAAGCATTTCCTTTGAACACAAGAATAAAGACTATTCATTTAAGGAAGAAGTTAAAGCATTTACATTGGTGGATTTCAAAGATATGTTCGAAAAAAGTGGCTTTAAAATTTTAAATCACTTCGGCGATTTTTCCTTAAATCCTTACAATGAAACTAAATCAGACCGACTGATCTTTATTTGCCAAAAAGCCAATGTTTGAACAGATAATTCAGTTTGACCAAAATCTATTCTTTGGCATTAATCAGGGCCTGAGTAATCCCTTTTTCGACTGGATTATGCCAGCTTTAAGAAATCGCTTTTTCTGGACTCCACTTTACCTTTTCATAATAATCTTTTTAGTCAGAAATTACGGTAAACAAGGCTGGCTTATTCTGCTCTTTGCAGTACTTAGCTTTGGCCTGACAGATTACTTTTCCTCTTCCGTAATTAAACCCACTGTTCAACGATTAAGGCCATGTAATGACCCCGAGATAAAAAAAGAAGTCAGGAATCTCATTGCATGTGGTACAGGATATAGTTTTCCTTCATCCCATGCTGCTAACCATTTTGGATTGGCTGTTTTTTTAATTCTTGTTTTCTATCATAAATGGCGTTTAATCCTGCCAATAGGCTTATTATGGGCTTTCTCTATTAGCTTTGCGCAAATCTATGTCGGAGTTCATTTTCCGCTCGATGTACTTTGCGGAGCTCTTCTGGGCTCTATGATAGGATATGTAATGGGAACAATTTTAATGGTTAACAAATCATTTAAAGAATGGGGATCTGGGAATTAATCTTACTATTCAGTAGTTCCATGCTGGGTGGGCTGGGTATCTTTCTTCTAAAGACAGATAATACCAACCGTTTGAAGCTGGTATTATCTTTTAGTGGTGCCTATCTCTTTGCCATTACTATTCTGCACCTTATGCCTGATGTTTATCACTCAGGAAACCCGGAAATCGGCTTATTTATTCTTGGAGGATTTCTTCTTCAGATTGTAATGGAACAGTTTTCTGAGGGTATAGAACACGGCCACATCCATAAACACAATCACCAACATTATGTTTTTCCGATTGGGATCATGGTAAGTTTATGCTTGCATGCCTTTCTGGAAGGCATGCCTTTAGCACAGAAACAACATAATGAACTAGTTTTTGGAATTGCACTTCACCATATACCGGCCGCCTTTGCGTTGGGAAGTGTACTGATGCAAAACAATTTAGGCAAGGTCAGGGTTGTGGGACTGCTGACACTCTTTGCAGCTATGAGTCCAATGGGATATTGGTTAAGTTATGAAATTGGCAGAGGTTCTATAGGAAATATAGATGCTTATTTCGACCGGATTATGGGAGTAGTTATTGGCATTTTCCTACATATTTCAACTACAATCCTATTTGAATCGAGCGTAGATCATAAATTTAATCTGAAGAAGATGGTTGCAGTGCTGCTTGGTATTGGAATCGCTCTGATTGGGTTTTATTTACACTAATTCAGCTTAAGGCAGAAAGCTATTTAAGCAGAAAGCTATCTAAGCAGAAAGCTTAAAGCAGAAAGTAGAAAGCAGAATTTTCGTTTTAAAGGAAAATTTATTATATTGAGTACGCTTTTTTTCAACTGTCAACTGTCAACTGTCAACTGTCAACTGTCAACTGTCAACTGTCAACTGCCAACTGTCAACTGTCAACTGTCAACTGTCAACTGTCAACTATCAACTCTCAACTCTCAACTCTCAACTCTCAACTAAACCCTAGCCCCTCATCTTATCCAGCAAGCCACTTAATGCATTTGCTTCTTCATCGCTCAGATTATTGGAAAGCAGATTCTTTAAAGAGACCTCAGTATCTAATTTTTGAAGGATATCCAATCCTTTTGGGCTAATCAGGATATCCACTGCTCTACGGTCCTTATTGCTGACACATCGTTTAACCAGGTCTTTCTGTACCAGGCGTTCAACAATCCTGGATGCATCAGACATTTTATCAAGCATACGTTCCTTCAGGATGTTTACCGTTGCCGGATTGGGGTACTGGCCTCTTAAAATTCTTAATATATTGAATTGCTGGAGTGTAATACTGTATTTATTAAGTTTTAATTTGAGTAGATTGGTTATCCATCCATAGGTATATATCAGGTTTACAACCGCTTTCTGATGATTATCCTCAAATTTCTTGTTGTAAATTTCCTTTTCTATTTCCATGTTGATGCTTAGTAAATTGGCCGGCCTGATTTGAGTTCTAAAATAAAAAGGTATTCAAAATTATAACAAATTACTTAACCTTAGTCTTTGTATTTTTATCCTGCCCATATTTCCAGGGGCAGTTTAAACACTTATTCTTACAGCAATATCCTCTTTTTAAATGGTACTTTTCTGTAAATACTAGATTTCCCAACTCGTTAATATAATAGTCTACATTTTCAATCAGCATGATTAAGCAATTTTACAGTTAACTGATCTTTGAAATATGATTTCAAATGTTTCCCATTACCATGAAGGGTCCAAAGTTCAGAAGGTTCCACATTTTTAATCATTGTGAGTATATCATTCCAGTCTACATGATCCGAAATCAAAATTTTAAGGTCATTATTCGTCTGTAAATTCATCCACCCTGAAGCGAAAGCCCTAAGCACATTCTTTGCCCGGATATAGCTATTAAATGTTAAGGGAGGTACTATATAGACCAGATTCTGATCCGGCTGCTTCATCCGTTTACGGGTATAAAGTTCATACTTACCCGGATTAAAGCCGAATTGTTCGTAAATCCTGTTCAGCCCAATAATAGAATGATGCACCAGCACCTGACGCTGGGGACAATGGTCAGCAATCAAATTAATAAGCCTTTGTGCTTTTCCCAGGGAATAGGCTCCCAGTAAAACATTATGATTGAACAAATTCAGTTTTCTGATCTCATCAGATGCTGATGGATGTTGAACTGAAGGATCTGCAAAAGTAGATTCGCTGATCAAAACATTAGCTTTGACAAACTCAATTTTCTCGCAGGTAGCATCTTCCTGCAATTTATAATCACCTGTATATAAATATTTTACACCTCTGTACTCCATCAGCACCTGAGCAGAGCCCAGAATATGCCCGGCAGGAATAAAGCTGATTGATACTCCATTCAAATCAAATGATTCGGACCATTCGTAAACCCGGATATGGTTACCGGCATTCTTTTGATACCTATGCTGCATAATTGCAGCGGTTGCCGGAGTACAATACACATAATCATTGCTTCTGACAGCATGATCACCATGAGCATGTGAAATAACAGCATGTGGAGAAGCCTCTTTGGGGTCGAGGTAAAAATCGCCATAACGGCAATACAAACCACGCTCGTTGATTATCAGAAAATCGTTAATTATCATATCAGAATCCAATCATCAAAAACTGCCGGTGCAATTGAATAATTTGAGGTATTAATAATTGCTGCTCATCATTAATCAGAATATGATCTGCAAACTTCATTTTCTGGTCGTCACTAAACTGGCGGTTCATTCTCAACTGAATATCTTCGACACTAATCCCGTCTCTGGTTTTTATTCTGCTAATTCTGGTTTCAATGGGTGAAATTACCAGGACCGACTGATCGCACATTTTATAAGCATCACTTTCATATAAGAGCGCTGCTTCTTTAATTACATAAGGCGCTCCTGTCTGACCCGAAACCCAGTTATCAAAAGCCCTGAAAACTGCAGGATGTACAAGTGAATTCAATTTCTCAAGTTCATGCTTATTATTGAATACTATTGAAGAGATATAGCTTCGGTTCAATTCCCCGCTTTTGGTATAAGAATTCTCACCAAATGCCTCAAGAACTCCGGATTTTAAAGTCGGGTCGGTAAGCATAATAGACTTGGCGACATCATCCGCATAAAATACGGGGACACCTAATAATTCGAATACTTTACAAACTGTTGTTTTACCGCTACCTATCCCTCCTGTTATACCTATCTTCAGCATCACTTTTGAATTATAAAATCTAAGGTCTGGGGTTCAATTTTTACAAGTCTGGAAAATTCAGGAATACGGATTATCCGTACGGGCAACTGAGTATATCCATTTTCCTTCCAGTTGTTCAGATCAACAAAAAATTCGAAATCACTTCTATCAGTTTCCTGATATTTACTTAAAGGGCTAAGTATGGTAACCTTCACCTTTTCGGGTAGTAATTTCACATTCCTGAACTCATTATTGTTCAGAACCTTAACTGGTACTTCAATTACTTTTTCAGTGAATTCATCAATACTTATTCTGAGATCGACAAATCCCGGATGTATCGTAATATTCGCCTTGGATGGTCTCTTCAAATTAATTTTCGTGTTCAGGCTTTCACTAACTTTATTCAACCTGAGCAGTTCTGTATCCCAGCTTTTTATTTTAGCAAGTTCTTTAACTGGTCCGGTAATGGTAACAAATGCTGGGTTAATCTGAACTGAGTCTGAAATACCAAACTGTGATTTAAATTGAATATCCTGTTTCAGTATCACAGGAATTTTCTTGACAGTACTTGAAGAAAAATCAAAATAGAGTGTATCAGGATGGATATAAACCACCTTTTGGGTAGAGCCAACCTGATTATTAATCTTTTGAATCTGATTCGAAAGTTCGATAAAGGTCTGTTTTTGTAATTCCTTTAATTCAATATTAACTGAAGGCGGACTTATCCTTAGTTTGGAAAACAATAATTGCCAGCCAGTTCCCTCAACCTGAAGTTTGATGGTATCTGACTGGAGTGGATGGAATGCCCTGTTTTCAGGAAGATTAACAAATCGTACCAGAGTCTGCACCTGATAAACATACCTGTTTGAAAGTGCAAAAAACAACCATGCTCCCACTGCAAATAGTAAGCAGAGGAGAAACAGGGAGATTCTGCGTCTTTCAATTTTAGTAAATTTAACTAAAGGCATACCAGATAAATTATTCAAATTTAGTCAAATAAAAACGCCGCTTCAAAAATGAAGCGGCGTTCATATTAACTTAATGATCGTACTATTTAGCCGACGACTGATTTAAAGCCTTTGAAGATTCCAGAGAAACAGAAGATTTCTCAAAACGAATCTTTGTACCACTCTCTACTTCAATTAGAAATGTAGTTTCGTTCAAGTCTACGATTTTACCGTGTATCCCTGCGGTTGTGATTACCTTATCACCCTTCTTTAATTCCTCCACAAACTTTTTATGATCCTTTGCTTTCTTCATTTGAGGGCGAATCATAAAAAAATAAAATACCACTATAATTAGTAGCATTGGTAAAAACTGACCGATCTGTTGCATATCCATATTATTCTTGTTTAATTTTGATTTTTATTTTGCTTTGGCCTCTTCAACCATTCCAAGTATGTTCAGTTCGGTTAGAGATGGAATAGTATTAGCTGTTATACTCACTATTTTATTCTGCATTCCGGGTTTTCCTGCACTGTTAAAAACAACACGAATTACTCCGTCGGCACCCGGGGCTACAGGCTCTTTAGGATATTCCGGCACAGTACAACCACAGGTTGCTGTTGCACTACTGATAATTAAAGGGCTTTTCCCAATATTCTTAAATTTGAAATCGTAGGTAACAACATCTCCATCTGTGACTTTTCCAAAGTCATAAACTTCCTTTTCAAATTTGAATGCAGGAGCACTGGCTGTGTCAACTGCCGCAATTTCACTTGTCTCCTTTGAATCTGCAGTGCTTTCAACAGTTTTCTGATTATTGCATGCTGCTAAAAAAACAAGGCAAGCGATTGATAAAAAAATTTTTTTCATTTCTAATTAATATTTATGCGTTACAAAATAACAATACAAAAATACAAGTTCCAATTTACTCCAATAATCCACGTCCTGACTTACGAACTTTCCCTGAAGATTTCAGATCTGCTAAAATTTTATCTAAAATACCGTTTATGAATGAATTGCTCTTGGGGGTACTGAATTCTTTTGCAATTTCAATATACTCATTCATGGTAACTTTGATCGGTATTGAAGAGAAATGAATAAGTTCAGTAATAGCCATCCTCATCAGGAGGGTATCCATTACCGCAATTCGCTCAGAATCCCAGTTCTTTGTTTTCTGTGCAATCAATTCCTGATATTCTGATTCAAAAGCGATTACCTTTTTAAAAAGATCAAGCATAAATGGCCGGTCTTCATCCCAGTTAGGACAGACCTGTGCAAGTTTGTTATCATCGGGGTTTTCACTTGCAAAGTTTTTGAATGTTTTCGTCACCAGTGCCTGAAGTACTTCCTTATCAACCGGCCAGTTAATAAACTTTTCTTCGAAGATCTGTTCAATACCAGGTGATTTAAGAATTAACTTCTTAAAGATGTACTTAATGATATCCTTATCTGACTGAATCGTATGTACCGGAAGGCTATTAAAGCTTGCATACTCGGCAGAACTCTTTAAAGAGATAAAAATTGACTTACTTACTTCGGGGTCAAAACTCCAGGAAATTTTATACTTTTTTAAAGCTGCCAGATATTCTGAATTCTGCTTTAAGGAGCTGATAAAGAGATTATTCTGAAGTTTAACACTTGCATTAAGATCAGCTTCTGAGGGCAAATGTTTATTGGCCCTTTCATCTGCATCAATTATACTGTAAACAGCAACCTCTACTAAAAGAGAAAGTAACCAGAAATACATCTCATGTACCTTATCAACACTTAGTAAAAGCGCCTTTTCAAAAGGCAATATTTCCTTTACTTCCGACTGCTGGTATGAATACAAAACCTGCAATGCTTTAACCCTCAGATGCCTTCTATTTAACATGTATAAGAACGATTTTTTTGTTTGTTGATCCTAAATTAATAGGAAGCTTTTATTTTTCTGATATCCTCAATCCGTTTCTCAGCAATTTTATTTGCTGCCTCAATGGCTGGAATATTCTCTTGTTTTGATTTTTGCAATACCCTTCTGGTGGCTTCGTAAATATTTTCAGCCATCTGAAACGTTTTCTTTTTATTAAAGCCGGCAATTTCTGAATAACAATTGATCAGACCACCGGCATTGATCAGGTAATCAGGGGCATACATAATACCTTTTTCCAGTAACATATTGCCATGAACAACTTCATCAGCAAGCTGATTATTTGCTGAACCCGCAATAATAGAACACTTTAAACGGTTTATAGTTTCTGTATTTACAGTAGCACCTAATGCACAAGGTGAATAAATATCAATATCCAGATCAAAGAGGTTATTATTGGCAACGGCTATTGCACCATATTTTTGAGCAATCTGGCCCAAACGCTCTTCATTAATATCACTGATATAAACCTTGGCATTTTCATTCCTAAGTAAAGAAACAAGATTCTCACCAACCTGCCCTATTCCCTGTACGGCCACCGATTTCCCTGCCAGACTATCATTACCGAAACATTCTTTTAAACAGGCTTTTATACCCATAAATACCCCTCTGGCGGTTACCGGAGAAGGATCTCCGCTGCCCCCAATCGATTCGGGAACGCCCGTCACATATTTGGTTTCCATCCGGATATATTCCATATCCCTGGGATTAGTTCCTACTTCTTCAGCCGTGATAAATGATCCGTTCAGATTTTCAATAAAACGACCATAACGGCGCATCAGAGATTCTGATTTATGCAAACGGCTATCACCAATAATCACTCCTTTACCTCCACCCAGATTCAAACCTGTTATGGCTGCTTTGTAGGTCATACTTCGTGATAAACGCAAAACATCATGAAGTGCTTCCGATTCCGATCTGTAAGGCCACATACGGGTTCCACCCAATGCGGGGCCAAGCGTGGTATCATGAATGGCAATAATTGCCTTTAAACCGGTGCCCGGATCACTGCAATAAACTAATTTCTGATGACCTAGACCGTCAAGCTGACTAAAAACCGAATGTTCTTCAAATTGAGATAAAATCATGTTGTATGCCTGGCTTTACGCCACAAAAGTAGTAAAAAATGTTGTTTTAATTATTCATAATGGTTTGCAATAGTTTTTCATGATACCTGCAACCAATTAACTATTAGCAGTTACCTATTGTCAGACATCAGCAAAATATTGTTTCATTGCCATTTGATTGTCAATGTATTGACTTCATTCCCCTGCATATAGATTTTACCAGGTGAATTGTCAAGCCCATACAGGGCTAAGCCGATCGCATTAATTCACTGACCGTTTTGGCCATTTCGTTCCAACCTTAATAATAAAGCGAAGCAGGATTCTTGGAATTCCGGCCTTCGGTCCGGAATTTGCCTGTTGGCTCAGCGATTAGTCACCTGACGAACCCGACCCGCAAAAAATCCTTTGCACTATTGTCCTTACTCATCTGTCAATTCGCTAAATTCTATCTACTTTTGCGGTACAAGGATCAGATGAAAGAACTGGCTTATCTTAATAAATTTTTCTACAAATATCGCTGGCGTTTGTTGCCCGGCGTACTTTTCGTAATCATCTCAAACCTTTTCGCAGTACTTCCGGCGCAGGTGATACGAATTGCCTTTGACCTTGTAAATGAAAACATCGCCATTTTCAGGCTATTTGACGGATTCGACCGTCAGGAGCTGATTTCGAAAGTATTTGGCCAAAGTTTATTGCTATTTGGAGTAATTGTCCTCTTGTTGGCCCTGCTCAGGGGAATATTTTTGTTTTTTATGCGCCAGACTATCATTCTGATGTCCAGACATATTGAATATGACCTGAAAAATGAGATTTATCAGCATTATCAAAAACTTTCGATGGCCTTTTATCGCAGAAATAATACAGGTGATCTGATGAACAGGGTAACTGAGGATGTAAGCCGTGTCAGAATGTATCTTGGACCGGGAATCATGTACACAATTAACACGAGTGTTCTCTTCGTTCTGATCATCATCTCGATGTTTAATGTAAATACAAGGCTTACGGTTTATTCATTGCTGCCTCTCCCCCTTTTGGCAATTACGATCTATTATGTTCATTCAATGATCAATTTTCGCAGTGAAAAAATACAGCAACAACTTTCTTCCTTATCGAGTTTTGTACAGGAAACCTTTTCAGGTATCCGGGTGATTAAAGCCTATGTCAGGGAAGATGATATCCGGAAGAAATTTGATGTAGAAAGCGAAAACTACAAATCAAATTCGATGTCGCTGGTGCAGGTTCAGGCACTTTTCTACCCAATGATGTTACTCCTAGTAGGACTTAGCACCATCGTAACTGTCTACATTGGTGGTGTTGAAGTGATGAACGGCAATATCACCTCAGGAAATATTGCAGAATTTATAGTTTATGTCAATCAGCTTACATTTCCGGTCATGTCGCTTGGTTGGGTTACTTCCCTGATACAAAGGGCTGCGGCATCCCAAAAAAGAATCAATGAATTTTTAAATACCAAACCAGAGATTATATCTCTCAGGGGTGAAAAGACAGAGTTAAAAGGGAATATTTCATTCAAAAATGTAAACTTCAGGTATCCGGACACGGGAATACAAGCCATAAAAAACATTTCCTTTGAAGTAAATAGCGGCGAGTTTCTTGCCATCATAGGTCGAACAGGTTCAGGGAAATCAACCATTGCGAATCTTTTGATGCGAATGTATGATGCTGATAATGGACAAATTTTACTGGATGGAAATGCAATTGAAAAACTAGATCTGCAACACTTCAGAGAGCAGATAGGATTTGTTCCGCAGGAAGTTTTTCTGTTTTCTGAAACCATTCATAATAATATTGCTTTTGGAATGACCGAAACAAAGCCAAGCCAGGTTGAAACAGCCGCTAAAAATGCTGCAGTTTATGAAAATATCATGGAATTTGGCATGGGTTTCAAGACACTGATTGGGGAACGGGGGATTACCTTATCCGGTGGACAAAAGCAAAGGCTATCTATTGCAAGAGCAATTATTAAAGAGCCGCAGATTCTTATTTTTGATGACTGCCTCTCTGCTGTTGACACCCGCACAGAAGAAGAGATTCTTAACAATCTGGGCAGGATAATGAAAGACAAAACCAGTATTTTGATTGCTCACAGGGTATCCACCATTAAAAATGCTGACAAAATACTGGTTATGGACAATGGAGAAATCATTGAACAGGGCACTCATGAAGAGCTAATGGCTCTGAATGGGATTTATTTTGATTTATATGAAAAGCAACTATTGGAGGAGCAGACGGCAGGGGAATAGGGAGTGGAGAATAGGATTTTGTTCAATGGCTAAAATCCACTGTGAACTACCAATTTAATTCTCAAATCTTCACCCGATAGCTATCGGGTCTCAACTTTCAATTAAAATCTGTTTTTGTTCAAAAAAAATCAATTTGTTACTTTACTAATATCTATTATATTTACCCCAATCAAATTAAATTATGACTATGGGAGATTTCGACAACAAAGAAAGAGAAGAGGTTTTTTCAAAGAAGGTACGAGCCGGGAAGCGCACCTACTTTTTCGATGTTAAAGCTACACGTTCAAACGATTACTATGTTACTGTAACTGAGAGTAAGAAGCGTTTAGAAGACGGTGTTTTTATCAAGCACAAAATATTCCTTTACAAAGAAGACTTTGAAAAGTTCGCTGAAGGTCTTAAAGAAACTATAGATTATATCAAAGCTCACCAGGAAGTGGTAGAGAAGCGTTATGAATACTCAGAAAATCATACAGATTCTGCAAAGGAAAGCGATGATTTCTCTTTTGAAATTTAATCAGGATCCCTTCTGACAGAATAAAATAAAAAAGCCCCAAAACCTGAATTGTTTTGGGGCTTTTTTCTGACCTTTTAATTCCTTTACCTGAATTAATGGGAATGCCCCTTTTTATAGTGTTCCAATAACAGATCACCTCCAAAATCATTTTTCAGATCGCGGACAACTGAATGAACATGATTGGCATTATTTTGAGTATTGTCGTACTCAATAACAATTGCAGGGCCCTGAACGCGGTAATATGACCCTTTTCCGATCTCAGGTTTAGTATGCCCCGCCCAGGCGAACCAAATATTATCCAAACCATCATTCTTGATATCCTGCATCATTTTTTCAGCAAAATCATTCCTGAATCTGTGTACATAAACGCTGATTAATTGCAATAACAATGATTGTTGCACCTTGGTTAATTCCGAATAACGAATACCCTCCGGATTACCCAAAAGTGCCTTACGCTTATCAAAAGTCAGAATGTCTTTAAAGGCTACCGTATCGATTATAGCCTTTTTTAATTGTGCTGCCGTAAATGAGCTGATAACTGCAAAACCTTTGTCTGATTCCTGCTTCAGGACCTGCTTGCCAGCCATTGGACCGTTAAGTACAATTGCAGGGTTACTTCCCATAAATCCCGGAGTACCTGAAACCAGTGTTTTTCTGTTGAAAGAGAAATTGAATGAAATATGATGACCTTCAAAACGCCAACCCCAAATACTCGATGGAGAGGGATTTCCAAATATGGTAAAGTGGTAATTGCCCGGATCACGATAATTATCCTCCGGCTTACGTTTTTCCAATTCTTTCAAAACAATCTCCAATTCCATGATCTCCCTTGTTTTCTGAAAGGTTTCAGAGCCAAGGCAGGAGCGCAATAATTCCAATGCCAGTTTATGTTGCTGAGGATTCATTTCATTAAAAGTAATCCCCCTCCTTTTCATAGGTACAAAGTGAAAATTATATCGCTCTTCTATGTCAAAGGGAAAAACGCTTTCGGTCTTTTGTGCCTCAGTGAGCAATGAAATAAAACGTTTGGCTGTAGAAACTGATTCCTGTCCAAAACCGGCAAGTCTGATAAACAGAAACACACTTAATAACAATACTGCTTTCTTCATATTATGGAATTATTAAAAGATAAAACTGGAAATTATATACCGCTGACATCAATTTTTAATCTTATAAAATATTAGATATCTGGAAATTAATATCATAGCTAACGAATACTTACTTCTATTTTTCAGGTAGAATAAAATCATAGAGACCCTAAAAACAGATGTCTAAAAGTAATTTAATTAATTCTATTGAACATTAGTAAAATAAGAATGAAAACAATGGATAGAATATTTAGCTTTAAACTAACAAAATACCATTTAACATCCTTAAAAAAAGAATATTATATGCGCATTTATACCCCCAAGATCATGCGAGTTCCATTTCCCATAATGTTCCTGGTCCTGCTTCTGATTAGTTGTAAAGAAAAAACAGGAACATCTGCAATAGATTCAGATCATGCGCTGGCAACATTTGAAGTCCCTCCCGGTTTTAAAATCGAACTGGTCGCCGCAGAACCCCTGATTTCAGATCCGGTAGACATGGAAATTGATGAATACGGCAATATGTATGTTGTTGAAATGCATGGTTATCCTCTGGATAAAAGTGGAAGTGGAAATGTAATACTGCTCAAGGATACCAATGGGGATGGAAAAATGGATGAGCGGATTATTTTTGCCGATAAGTTGACTCTTCCGGCAGGTATTATGCGCTGGAAAAAGGGTATTCTGATCACTGATGCGCCTAATTTGCTCTATCTCGAGGACTCAGACAATGATGGAAAATCGGATATCCGCGACACAGTATTGACAGGATTTGCACTTTCAAATCCCCAGCATAATACCAATAACCCAATGTTCGGACTTGATAACTGGATTTATATCGGGCATCAGGGAGCAACATCAACCCGTGAATACAAAGAGGAATTTGGTGATGAGGGATCAGAAATTATTTTCCCTGGCTCGCCTGATGCTGAAAAATTACCTAAAAATGCGAATGGGCTATCGATCAGGTTTTTGCCTGATAAGAAAAGGATAGAGACTCTATCCTATCAAACCCAATTCGGACATGCTTTTGATCAGTATGGACATTGGTTTGGATGTAATAATTCTAACCAGGGTTATCATGAGGTGATAGCAAATCGTTATTTCCAGCGGAATAAAGATCTTGTTATTTCGAACTCCATACAATCCATGTCAGACCACCTGAATGCTCCCGAAGTATTCCCTACCACAACTCATCCTGACAGGCAGCTACTCACTGATGTGGGGGTTATGACCTCAGGATGCGGTATAACCGTTTATGATGGAGGGGCCTTCCCCGCCCCATTTGATAAGAATATAAGCTTTGTGGCAGAACCTGTAAGCAACCTTGTGCATGCAGACATTCTTAAAGATAAAGGGACAAGCTTCGAGGCTAGCGCCCTGTTAAAAAATAAGGAGTTTCTCACTTCAACTGATGCCTGGTCCCGTCCGGTTAATTTCTATGTCGGACCGGATGGAGCACTTTATATGCTGGATTATTACCGCAGAGTAATTGAGTCGCCTGAATGGATGTCGGAACAGGCAGTAAAAGCCGGAGGTTTGTATGATGGCTCTGATATGGGCCGCATTTACAGAATTACCGCAACAGGTCAGAAATCAGCAGAATGGACAAAAGGCCTAAAACTTGGTAATGAAAGCAGTGAAAAACTGGTGGAGCACCTTGCAGATAAGAACCGCTGGTGGCGGACTAATGCTCAGCGGCTACTGGTCGATCGAAATGACAAAAAAGCTGTGCCTGCACTTCTGAAAATGGCCGTTAACCCCGAATCTTCAATGGGCAGGCTGCATGCCCTCTGGACACTTGAAGGGATTGCTGAATTGAGCCCTGCCCTGATTGAACAGGCTTTAAAAGATACAGATGCCGGCATCCGCAGCAATGCGATCAAGCTGGCTGAGCTTCATTTACAAGGTACCCCTCAACTGCTTAAGGCACTCCTATCCATGCAAAATGATAATGACCCCAAAGTCAGGCTGCAATTATTATTAACCCTGGGATATGATAATTCAAAGGAATCAGCTACAGTCAGGAATAAACTATTATTTCAGGACATCAATGATAAATGGATTCAGATTGCTGCATTAACCGCATCCGCTTCACAAACAGAATCAATTTTAAAAGAAGTGCTCAACAGGTACCAGGCTGACGTTCCGGCCTATTCATTATTAGTTCAGCGATTGGCTACAATGATTGCTAATGGTGGCAATCAAAATGCGATAAAGAAGCTGCTTGTAAATTCTACATCAAATAGTTCGGGGAAGCAAATAAAAGGACAGGGAGCTATACTTGAGGGTTTAGCCACAGGCATGGAATCCTTAAAATCAAAATCTCCCGAATCTATCAATAACTTTAAAAAGGATCAGAACTTATTAATCAATACATTTTTCGGGCATCCATCTGTTGAAGTGCGTAAAGGATCGCTTGATATGTTGAGAGTAATCGGATTAAACAGCAGTCCGGAAACCAAAACTGCAATAGACAAGTCATTGAAAATCATGGCTGACCGTAGCCTTACAGATCAGAAAAGAACTGAAGCCATTAATTTTCTCGCATTGACTGAGCCTGCTCCATATAGTTCATTATTAAAGAATTTAATTGTTCCGCAGGAACAACCGATCGTTCAGTTGGCTGCTTTAAAAACCCTGAGTAAAATACCGGGAACCGTGGTTAGTGAGTACGTGTTGCAAAAATGGGCAGTTCTTACACCTGAAATCAGGGATGTAGCTATCGGAACATTTCTGGGAAATGATGAAAGGATTAATCTGCTTTTAAGCGCAATTGAAAAAAATCAGGTTCAGGCCAGCAGTGTTTCTTTCGGCAGAAGTGTTCAACTCATGCAAAATAAAGATGATAGGCTGCGCAACAGAGCCAGAACCCTCTTTACCAAAAATGAAGAAGAAGGTAAAAAGGTAAATCGGGCCTATCAGGAAGCCCTTGAACTTAAGGGAGATGCTACAAATGGTCAGAATGTTTATGTACAAAACTGTGCTATCTGTCACCAGGTAAGAGGGAAAATGGGGGTTGAACTTGGGCCTGATCTGGGCACAATTCATAACTGGACTGCCGAAATCATAATGGCCAATATTCTGGATCCAAATATTTCAATATCCAGTGGTTATGATCTATGGAATGTTGAGCTAAAAAATGGGGAATCTCATCAGGGAATTATTTCAAGTGAAACAGATGTGGCTATTACGCTCAAAAACAATGGCAAACTTGAAAAAACGATCAATCGCCAGGATATTAGGGAAATAAAAAGCATGGAAATTTCTGCTATGCCTTCCGGTCTGGAGAAAAAGATCAATAAGCAGGAAATGGCAGACCTGCTGGCATTTTTACGCAAATTTTAATAAAAAACGCTTGTAAACTTAAAATCATAAAAGCATGTCAATGAAAGGATTAAAACTTCTGCTCTTAGGCCTTGTAATTATAACTGCCACAGAGGGTTATGGACAACAGTCAGATAAAGTATTTAAGGCTTCTGTTGTCAAAGTTGATATAACCCCTGATGAGCCGAAAATGTTACTGGGTTATGCAGCGCGGAAATCAACAGGTGTCAATGACCGCATATACCATCGGATTGTCGCAATGGATGATGGTGTGAAACAATTCTTTTTGGTGTCAACAGACATTTGTGTGATGTCACCATCAGAATATGACCATGTAGCTGACATCCTTCAAAAGGAGCTAGGTATTGATCCGGATAATTTTTGGTGGACATTAACCCATACACATTCAGCTCCTGAAGTTGGCGTACCAGGATTACCCGAGGTGTTTATGGGAGATCGTTACAAGCATGCTGTAGATACGGCTTATACCTCTTTGGTAGAACGTTCCCTGATAAAAGGCATAGTTGAGGCCAGAAACAAACTGGTTAAGGCAAAACTTGGCGTGGGATGGGGTTTTTCACAGGCTAATATCAATCGTAGGGCGATTGATGAGAATGGAAAAGCTTCTTTAGGATTGAATCCTGATGGTGCTACTGACCGCAAAATTGGTTTGATTCGATTGGATAAAGAAGACGGAAGTCCCCTTGCCCTGATAGCCAATTATGCAATCCATGGAACTGTGCTTGGTCCTGCTCAAACTGAAATCAGCGGTGATGCTCCGGGAATCGTCTCTGAATATGTAGAACAAAAATTAGGTGTTCCACTCCTCTTCATCAATGGTGCAGCAGGTAATCTGGCTCCTATTTACAGCGTTTATCCCAACCCGAAAGCAGGGCATTTGAGTCAGTTCAAAGTATTATTAGGCGACAAGATACTTTCAGCTAATAAAGAAATTGTATCCGGCAGGTCTGATATTAAGTTATTTACAGGCTCCCTGATCATAGAAACCCCGAGAAAACCCAATTTAAGCTGGCCTAAAGATTTGTCGAGATACACCCAAACCTCAGCAAATGGAGACCACATGGTGCTGTTGCCTGCAAGGTTCCTGAAAATTAATGAAGATGTTGCTGTATGGAGTTTACCTGTTGAATTATTTTGTGAGATCTCAAATGAGATTCGGGATCGCTCACCATTTCCATTTACATTCTTCTTCGGCTATACAAACGGCTGGCTGGGGTATCTTCCAACAGAAAAAGAATGGAAGTATGGAGGATATGAAATCGAAACGGTTTCACCGTACACACCTGTGGTTGAGAAACATGTAAAAGAAGCCGTTTTGGGCTACCTGGAAGGTGAAATGAAGAGTACACCGGCATCTCAGCCCCAATCTCAAAACAAACCAACATTGATCCGGCCGGAAACAGATGGCACGTCAATCAGGCTAACTGCCCGGAATGGCAGAGGTGTTGGACCAAAAATAAAGTATATGCCTGAATGGTGGGCTTTTGGATGGTTTACCAACCTTGACAGAGTTGAGTGGGATGTGGAGGTTGAGCTGGAAGGGGAATATAATGCAGAGCTGGTCTGGTCGGTTTCTGATGAAACAGCCGGAAATGAGTTTCTGCTAGAAGCAAGTAAACAAAAACTAACCGGAATTATTGACCGCAGCGGCTCCTGGGAAACCTTTAAATCAAAAAATATAGGTAAAATCAAACTTAAACCGGGTATACAAAAGATCGTTTTCAAATCAAACAAACCTAATGTAGATGCCGGAATGTTAGACCTCCGGGAAATTAAACTAAGTCTGGTTAAAGCCTCTAAATAAATAGCCTAAAAACGATTAAATTATGATAACCTTTAAAAATAAGCTCTGGTATTTGTGCCTTTTTGCTATTTCATTTATTGGATGTGCTGAAAGTTCCAAAAAAGTTGATGTTCAGAATGCAGATTGGAATATGGGAGTAGCCTTGTATTCTTTTAACCGTTTTTCATTTGCTGATGGCCTCAATAAGGCAGACAGTGCCGGCGTAAATTATGTGGAAGGTTTTTCTTTCCATAATCTGGGTAAGGAATTCAATGATAAAACAATGGCTGCCATGACTGAAGAAGACATCAGCAAAATGAAGAAAATGCTCAAAACTAAAAATCTTGAAATGCAATCTATGTATGTCAGCGGTGCTAAAAGTGAAGCCGACTGGAAGTATTATTTTGAGCTGGCAAAAGATATGAATTTGCAGCACCTGGTATCTGAACCTGAAAAGGAATCATGGGATATGCTGGATAGTCTGGCTGGATTATACAAAATCAAAATAGCCATTCATGAGCATGCGAAAGGAAAAAGCCAATACTGGCACCCTGATTCTGTTATAGCTGCTATGAAAGGCCATCCCAATTTTGGGGTATGTGCCGATCTGGGGCATTGGGAAAGAAGTGGATTAAATCCTGCTAAATGTCTGAAGAAACTGGAGGGGAATATACTCGGAGTCCATCTGAAAGATATTCATCAATCTGATAACCCTGAAGCAAATGATGTAATTATTGGCAAAGGTGTAATTAATTTCCCTCCTATAATTGATGAGTTAAAACGGCAGCAATTTAAGGGCGTGATTCATGTTGAATGCGAACATAAAATGGAAAATAACCTCCCTGAGGTGATCGCGGGCAAGCAATATTTCGAGGGATTATATACTAAAGTCAATTAAAAAACAACCTGAACCTGATATGAAATCATTTACGACAATCTTTAAAAGAAATAAAATTTCTTTTAAAGAGAATTTATTTCTAATAATACTATCTATTTTTCTTTCAAGTGAAATACTATTTGCACAGCAAGCTGAACCAACATTTGCCTGGCCTGAAGGGAAGCAAATAGCCATCAGTTTAAGTTTTGATGATGCCCGTGCAAGTCAGGTTGATGCCGGAACAGCGCTGCTGGACCAGTATGGAGTTAAAGGCACATTTTATGTGGTCCCTAACTCTGTCAGGCAAAGACTTGAGGGCTGGAAGAAGGCTGTTGCCAGTGGTCATGAAATAGGAAATCATTCGTTTAACCATCCATGCACCGGTAATTTCCCCTGGTCGCGACAAAAGGCTATTGAGAATTATACGCTAAAAAAAATGCGGAATGAATTGATTCTTGCTAACAAGGACATAAAGGAATTACTGGGAGTTGAGCCTGAGGTATTCGCTTATCCTTGCGGACAAACTTATATCGGCAGAGGAACTAATACAAAAAGCTATGTTCCTGTTGTTTCAAAACTATTTCTCAGCGGCAGAGGCTGGCTGGATGAAGGACCCAATGCTCCACAATTCTGTGATCTTGCCCAGCTAACCGGAATGGAAATGGACGGAAAGGATTTTGAGCAAATTCTACCGCTGATTGAAAATGCGAAAAAGAGTGGTGCATGGCTGGTTCTTGCGGGTCATGAAATGGGTGTATCTGGTAATCAAACCACACGATTGAGTATGCTGAAAAAACTGATTGAATATGCACAAAACCCGGCAAATGGGATTTGGATTGCACCGGTTGGGACTGTGGCTAAATATATTAAGGGGCAGAAGGGGTAAATTAGGATTTGGGGGCCTTGTCTTCTTAAAATAGTTTGCTGTTGAGGGAGGGGTGGATTGCTTGTGAAATTGTCTGGAATAGGATTTTAGGATTGGTGGATTATTAGGATTCAAGGCGTGCCGGATTTTAAAATCATCTTAATCACTAAAATCAAATGAATCACAGTTCAGACAATGGGATTTTCAATTTAGACTAAACAATTCAAAATTGTTTCCGGAGAAGCCAATCATTCGGAGTTTTAGAAGAAACATAATTTACATATTGCCTTCTGTAAGTTATTTATCTTAATAAATTCATATCTTATTGTTTCATGAATACAGGGCAATGGAGGTCACACCAGTTTAATGATTAGAATAAAAATCAAATGACAGATGTAATTAAGCATCTGTTGAAATAAGTATTAAATAATGAATTCAAAACAGTTAATTGCAAAGAGCGGGAATCTGAATGCAATGGAATTTAAAACGCCCATCATTTCAGGTTTAGAATTTATAATCCAATCCTTGTTCAAGCCCATCAAAAATCCCTTATCGACGCTCATTATTACACTTACCTTATGCTGCACTTTGAATTCATCTGCCTCCGAGATATACATTGGGAAGTCTGAGGCAAATATCAGCCCTACCCTTCCGGTAGCTTTAATGGGTCAGTTTAATCTTCGGATTGCACATACGGCAGCCACACCTCTAAGAGCTAATGTTGTGGCATTGGAATCAAGAGAAGGTACAAAATCGCTTGATGCAGCTATTTTCGTTTCCTGCGACCTGGTTTATATCCCGACACCATTACTTTCAATGATTCGGATGGAAGTTGCAAGACAGTTGCCTGGTTTCGATGGCAACAAAATAATCCTTAATGCAACACATACCCATACCGCACCTGTACTGGAAGATAATTTAGATGAATCCTCGTTTTTATATAAGATACCTGCAGGAGTAAGTCCGGTTAGCGCATACAGAACCCTATTTGTAAAGAATGTAGCCGATGCGATCGTTAAGGCATGGAATAGCCGTAGCCCCGGTAGTGTAAGCTGGGGACTTAACAGAGCCGCAGTGCCTTACAACCGTCGTGCAAGCTATGCTGATAACACAACAGCAATGTATGGGAAAACCAATGTGCCTGAGTTTCGCAACCTGGAAGGTTATGAAGATCATGATATTAATTCCCTTTTCTTCTGGAATAAGGAAGGAAAGCTGATAGCAATGAGCATTGATGTTGCCTGTCCGGCACAGGAAGTTGAAGGACGTTCGGAAGTAAATGCAGATTACTGGCATCCGGTTCGAATGGCATTGAAGGAGAAATTTGGTGATGATTTGACTGTACTGGGCTGGATTGGTGCTGCAGGAGATCAGTCGCCACATATTATGTATCGCAAGGCAGCCGATGAACGGATGCTGAAACTAAGTAATAAAACCCGTATGGATGATATTGCCGAACGCGTAGTATCTGCAGTTGAGGAAAGCTATAAAATAGTAAAGGATGATCAGTATCGGAATCTGCAATTGGTTCATAAGGTAGAGAAGATCAAGTTACCCGTACGGATAATCACAGAAAAGGAATACAAGGATTCTAAAATTGTGCGCGATGAAGCAGCAGCACTTATTGCAAAGGACCCGAAAGCTGCGGATCAGCAATATGCAAAGATGACCTGGTTTGGAGATGTTCTAAAACGCTATGAAAAGCAAAAAGAAAATCCTGATTATGAAACAGAAATACATGTTCTGCGTATCGGAGATGCTGTAATATGTACCAATCAATTCGAATTGTTTACTGATTATGGCATACGCATTCAGGCACGCAGCAAGGCATTACAGACATTTGTGGTTCAGCTTGCAGGTCCGGGGACCTATCTGGCGACAGAAAAAGCAATCAGAGGTGGTGGCTATAGTGCTGTTTGTCAGAGTAATATTGTTGGTTCTGAAGGTGGGCAAATCCTGGTCGACCGGACAGTAAAATTAATTGATGAAATGTGGGCTGAAAAATCCAATTGAATAGCTTAAAGTTTTCATTCATAATTGTGTGTTTAAGGATTTATCAACACCTTTAGGTATAGGTTTGGACTGAAAGATTTTGTTTAAAAAAGATAAAAATGAGTAAAAAACTACGCAGCCAGCAGTGGTTTGGCAAGACTGGTAAAGATGGAATAATTTACAGGGCCTGGATGAAAAATCAGGGGATTCCTGACTATGAGTTTCAAGGCAAACCAATCATCGGAATATGCAATACCTGGTCGGAATTGACCCCGTGCAATGCTCATTTCAGGGAACTGGCAGAGTCTGTTAAAAGAGGCATTTTTGAGGCCGGAGGTTTCCCGGTAGAATTTCCGGTAATGTCATTAGGTGAAACTCTAATCAAACCAACGGCCATGCTTTACCGTAATCTGGCCAGCATGGATGTAGAAGAATCGATACGTGCGAATCCGATGGATGGTGTTGTATTATTGTGCGGTTGTGATAAAACTACTCCCTCCCTTGTTATGGGTGCCTGCAGTGTCAATATTCCAACGATTGTAGTATCAGGTGGGCCAATGCTCACCGGGAAATATAATGGCAGGGATATCGGCACAAGTGATGTCTGGAGGTTCACGGATGATGTTAAATCAGGCATCATGTCGGAAGAAGA
>CAZTRY010000023.1:0-39467 GCA_964616525.1 uncultured Sphingobacterium sp.
AGCACGACCTTGCCAAGGTCGGGGTCGCGAGTTCGAATCTCGTCTTTCGCTCCAAATCCCTTCCCTACCAGGAAGGGATTTAAGTTTAAAGGAAAAACACGCCTATCGATGGCATAATCATCCGCTCGGATGGTGGAACTGGTAGACACGCAGGACTTAAAATCCTGTTCGCCCTAAAGCGAGTGCGGGTTCGATTCCCGCTCCGAGTACATAAGGCTCTTTGGAAACAAGGAGCTTTTTTGTTTTATATTAGTTATATCGCCCTACAGCGAGTGCGGGTTCGTCCCGATTGCTATCGGGACCCGCTCCTAGTACAAAGAATGTTTTTCGAAATATCGAGAGAAGTCACAAAAACCCCTCAAATGCACACTTAGAGGGGTTTTTTATTTACTGCTGTAGCGTGGCGAAACATATGCTCGGGAACTTGCAAATGACGTAGATCTTCGAAGAGATAAAAGCCACCTGGCCACTGAAGAAGACCCGGATGAGGTCATGAAACACCTGAAAGGTTTTTAGATTGAAAACAGGGATCAGATAATGATTCTGCTCCTTGTTGGTTACAAAAAAGTGGTGGTTTTGTAACCTTTTAGGAGGAATTCAGCTCTTGGATGGACTAGCAAGTTTTCCACAGTCACAACTTGTTAGTAACTTTTTTTACAAAAAACTTGCAATTTGTGATATCATATTACGTATATTGGTAGTGTTGAAAAGTTGAATAAAAATATTGTTTTGTCGTATCAATATAAATTTTACCTTTGCACCCCTAAAAAGCGAACTTTAATTTGCACTTTTGCGTGACCATAAATATTGATGCCTCAAAACCATTTGGTCTGCGGCATCTTTTGTCTATATACCTATTAAAAGCTTAAATAACAGTATTACGAAATTAATACCAGTTATGAAAAGAACTATGCAACATAATGGCACCCTCACGTTACGTCATAACAACAAAGATTTTGACGCAATAATTGTTTTTATATCTGAGTTAATTGACAGACTTTCAAACGTCTCCTTGTCCATCAGTAAGGAAAATAATGAATTCTTATATTACCTTCATGTGAGAAATCAGCGTAGAGAAGTAGAAAAAACAATAAAAGATTTTCTAAAAACCTACGAAGAACTTTCTGAATCGAAAAAAGTAGCAATTGAGCTGAATTTTTACCGGGCTGTAAAAAAATTACATGCTATAGCGCCTAAGGCAAAAAAAGAAGTTGATGAAAGGTCAAATTTCATTATGCGTTATTGCCTGAAAAGAGAGTTGTCAAAAACTCTTGAAATGGTTGAATCTACGCAAAGAAGTATGGCTAAGTCCCTATACACAGACAGGACGGAAGAATTTAATTCTAACCCACATCTTTATAAAGAAATGGAAGATGCATGGGGAGATTGGGCGAAACAAGACTGATTATTAATAGTGATCAGACTTTACCGCGGAGACGTAATAGAAGCTTATGCGCCAGACGGGAAAGGTGGTACAAAGCCACGTCCTTTGGTGGTTTATAAAGATTCAAAGCCAGAAGATACTTTTATTGCCGTCTACTGCACCACGCAGAATAATGGAGACGAAGAAAACACTATTTTGGTATTAAAAGAGAGTGAAGAAGCTGCCGAAATGGGCTTAGATAAGGACACATATATAAGACCACTTGATACAAAACCAATGGATAAAAAATTCTTTAAGAGAAAAATAGGCAAATGCCCATTGTTAAAACAGATAGACCAAATAATCGACAATAATATGTCAAGAAGATAATCCTTTTCAAAACCCCGCCTCCCCTTCCCCATCTGGCACAATCCCACCAGCAGGATAGAAATACCTAACCCTTACCGTTCCGCCAAACTCTTTCCTGACTCCATCTTTTAAATATACCACCCCCATGCTTTTCACTATACGCAGTAAGTGCATGATTTAATTTCTTTGCTGATGGCCAGTAATGTTTGATTGAAAGCAAATTGCAAATATCAATTTGTAAAGGATGCGATGTTGCGGAAATTATACAAATATTTTTAACTTTATGAAAACTAGCCACTTAAGACAGGTTTTATGGCAAATCCTAAATTTAAAAGCGGCGACCAAGTTCAATTGATTTCTGGAGGTCCTGCGACGACTGTAAATAGTGTAACAGAAGTTCGGAATGGGAACCAGTTGAATCTTGTATGGTACCAAAAAGGCAAGATGGAGACTATTACATTGTTTGAGGGTGCGGTTAAATCTTACAAAGCGGATGATCCGAGCGCGGGGTTCTTTGTCGGATAAAATCGAAACCATTTTAGTCCACTCTCAAACCATTGCCGAGATGGAGGATATCTCTAGGCTGGATCTTGATTCTGATACGATGTGTCATGGACTAAGCACTCTGCCAATAACGGTTTTTCAATACCGTGAAGGCGGGGTTATTTATGAGATCCGGATGCTTGATATCGGGTTACTTTATTTTTCCAGACAAGACCACAAGCAGGCATCCAGCTATTTTTCGAAATACCCGGAGTTATATGCGAAGTTTAGTGGAGAGTTGTTAATTGAAGGCGGTATTTAAAGAGTTAATTTCACATGGATAAGTATGTTTTTTTCGAAAATTGGTATCATAAAGAAAATGAGAGGCATATTGCAATCCATGATGCCCTCAACACGCCAATCGGGGTTATTGCCGCCTTATCTGCAGTCTTTGTCTTCCAGATAAACAGCTTTAATTTCGATCTCGAAAAGCGATTTTGGGTTGAGTCCATTTTTTTGTTTTTTTTTGCTTTATCGGTGATTTGTTGGATGGTATCTATAATCTACCTCATTCGATGTTACAATAATTTCTTTCGTGGATACCAGTATAAGGCCCTTCCCTACGCAAGTGAGTTAAATAAACATTATTCAGCCTTAGAGGTGTTTGCCGAAGAAAACGAAACCCCGGAAGCGACGTCGAAAATTTATCAGTCCCAATTAGCTGATATGTTTGTTGAATATTTAGATGCCAACATCGTCAATAACGACACTAAGACACGTTTTCTATTCAGGTGTAAACAGACATTGTTTGGATGTGTATTACTATCATTCTTTTCTTTGTCTTTTTTTTGTGTAAATTACTTAGAATTCAAGAGCGTCAAAAACTCAAGTGAGGTAATTATCAAAAGCTTACCTGTTATAAACTATAAAGCAGACATGTCCGATAAACCAAAACCAACACCGCCACCACCGCCACCACCAAGATTAATTAAAGAAGGATTCAACCAAGCTCCTCCGCCAAGAGAAACTCCTCCACTTAGACCTACGCCTCCAGCAAAGACTAAACATTAAGTCTTCAATCTGGGATGTTTCGATTAAGAACTAGCCATCTAGAGACAAAACTACTTTTTGCACATCTCCTCTCTCGATACTTACCTTTGTAATATGGAAGGACAGGAGCTTTTAAATCTTTATACAAACAAGCGGGACTATTCAGGTGATGCACATGATGAATACGCCCAGTTGCTGATGACAATTTTCTCTAACATTGGCACCGAGATATTTTCACTCTTGGAACAAGCGGAGGCACAAGGGAAAAAGCTAGGGATCAGAGAGGTAGATGATATATTTACCCAAGACTTCATTTCTGTGGATGATATTATTTTAATTTAGTTCCCACAAGATCTTTCCTTCACCACCAAGTATGTATGCCTATTCGAAGCGAATCCTATAGCTTTCAATTCAGCCCTACTCAAACGCCATTTATATGGCTTCAATACATCCTTGCAAATTTAACATGAAATATAAATTTCTGACGTAGCCCTTCTGTTTCTCTAATGGGTCCACGTCAGGTTAGCAAAAGAACGATTACCATGAACCTTTCTTAAGAAATTCCCGTCATTTATCTTGATCTTGAAAATGGAAAAAAAAGTAACAGCATTATCTTTAGCTGACTTTATGCAGGAAATTCTATCTAAAATACAATAAGGAGCCAATCATTTAGGTATATCAGAGTCAAATCAAATTCTGATTAAACGATCTGATATCCTTCCCCGTTCTTTCCAAAAAACTTAATTCAATCGACTAAACACAATATGACCCCTAAATCTTCAATAAAAGATTTGAAAATTTGTATCGTCATAAGTACAAAGCCCCACTTATAGTTGGTTTTTTTAGTTTAGACCTCAGCTACAGTTCTTATCTTTGAACATGCAGGAACCATTCGACATTTTTATAGGATTAACAACCTATTCCGTATTCCCGGAAGAGGATAATACATTTACTGTTTTCAAAGAAGGCAAAGAATACGTACACATTCAAAAAGATACAGAAGGACTTTGGCTGAAGCTGGATTTTGATAACGGCCTTCCACTATTTGATGAAGATGCCGAGATTAATGAAATTGGTCGCCAAATAAACTTACATCAGGCCGATTAGTAATATCACTGATTTTTAAACAAGAAAGAATGTACCCTTAGGATAAAAAAGGCCGTTCCGGAATCCGGAGCGGCCTTTTGAGTTGACAGGAGACAAATTATTTCAGCTCAATCTGGCGTGAGTTGATCTTAGCTTCCTCACGCTTACCGATATCGAGTTTAAGTATCCCATTTTCATAGCTTGCTTCAATCAAAATCAAATCAGCTTGCTCGGGAAGGTTAAATGACCTAAAAAAGGAGGTAAAGCTATATTCACGACGGGTATAACGCTTACCTTCTGAACTTTGATCCTCATTGTCCTGATAAGAAATATTAAGAATTTGCCCCTCAACATTTATTCTAAAACATTCCTTTTTAAGGCCGGGAGCAGCCATTTCTACATGGTAAAAGTCGGCACTCTCACTTGAGTTCACCGCAGGCAGCGAACCGGGAACTTTATCACTGAAAAATGTGTCATTAAAAATTGATTCGAAAACATCATTAAAGCCTGGCAATAATGATCTGCTTCCATTGTTGTTGTTAAATTTAACCAGTGTCATAATTGTTATGATTTAATAAAGTTTAATATTTCAATTTCTTAAACTGCTGGTAAAGCAAGTTTCACTTTTCCGCTTTCATCAAGGTAGACAGCTTTTTTGATTATGCCTTTCTTCAATAGTACTTTGTATTCTGTATCTACCCTCCTGCCGTTATTATCAATTCGCTCCTCTTTGTCAACAAGCGACCAGCCATTATATCTCGATTGAATGGTCTGGTTCACAGGTTCAGGCAAAGAATCCTTTTTGAGAGTCTGTTTTAACCGCATCAGGTTACCTTTGCTATTGTAAATTGCTTTATACCTGCCTTCATTATTGACGATATCCACTTCATAATACAGCGGATCTTGTTGCTCTGAAGCAGGACTGATCTCTACATTCCACTGTTTCCCATAATTCTTAGCAGTAATTTTAGAAAGGGTCTGGCTTATGGGTTCAGGGAATGATTTCTTAATTGAATCCAACACCACGGTAGGTGTATTGCCATTTTCAGTAGGTTTAATAGCTACTTTTACTACTTGCGCGCTGCCTGACAATGTTGCAACGTTCAGCGCCATGATTAAGATTAGTTTTTTCATAATTGTTTCTAATTAAAGTTTCAACCATAAATAAATTAACTTTTACCATAACGGTAATTCATCCTTTACAAATTATGTGCAAAACACTGTTTAAAGCTCCTAAACTGACATTTTGTTAATTTCAGGCCCGAATTTCTGAATTTTTGACTTTTTTAGAAATGACATATTTTCAGATTTAAATACTGAGCCAGATTGTTTACAAAAGAAAGTTTGATCCACTAAAGAGTATTTGATTTCTTGGAGCCTTTTAACTTTAACGAAATATTATCCCCAAAGGAATTCCAGGCATTTTGCAGAATTAACACTAGCTTCCCAAAAGGGAAACAGTGGGTGAAATTTCAATACATTTAGGATACCAGCTCCGAGACCGTTCCGAGAAGGCTTCGGGAAAGCTTCGACTTTACCTCATATGCTTTCCGTATGTTTCCCGGATTTTTCCCGAATGCTTCTTTGATCATTTATGATCTGAGTAGTACAGGGTATGGAGAAATCTGGCACAGAGCCTAACAAGTGTTTTTCGTTTAAGTTAAAGTGGTGTTTCTTTTTTGAAGAACGAAGCTTTGTGCATTATCCAAACCCAATTATTGATTTTAAATTAGCTGATACAATTAAACCCATGATTTTTATAAATGGGCATTCTAAAAACTTAAATTGAATTATAAATTGCAGGTTTAATGAGTTGCATTAATTTTGATTTTTTTTATATTTTACATCAGATGGTATTCAATTTCTTTGATCGAACAGATTTCTTTCTAAAAAGCGATTTATTCAACTTGGAAACTCTGCGATGAAAATTGAAAATATTACTCCTTAAATATCATTCGACAGCTCTGAAAATTTTATTTTGAATTAGTTCACATTAGAATAATTGATATATATTATTTTCGCCTTTCAAAATCCTCTATCATGAATAGCTTTTCTCAGAAAGTTTTATATTCGTTTTTCATACTGTTGTTGCTGTCTTGTAAGAAAGATCCGATTATTAAAGAGGAAGACTTTTTCATTGACCCAATTGAACAATTATCTGAATTTGACCCAATTGTATCTGCCGCAGGTATCCAATTCATCGAAGTCCAATGGAATGCAGTGAACAATACTCATTTTAAAACAATTAATTATTCATTATATCTTGATGATAAGAAAGTCGCTGAAGGGTTAACTGAAACTAAATACAGCTTTATTAACCTAAAAGCAGGGCAGAAATACAATATCAAAGTTATCGCCTCAACCACTGAGGGGAAGAAAATTGAAAAAAGCATCTCAGCACAAACCCTTGATGCATCCTACCAAGAGTATAATATTCATAGTTATTCAACCTTAACAGGCCCAACTGGTTTGCAAAAATCTTCAGATGGTGGACATTTTATTGTTCGTATATTATCACACCCAGCATATTTTGGCGGCGAATCAAGTAAAATAATTGTTTTTAAAATTGATAAACTTGGTAATATGTTGTGGTATAGGTTACTTTCCTCATCTGTATTCAATACTGAGACTTCAGAACTATTTCAACTACCACTTACCTTACATAATAACGAAAAGGAAGTAATTGTATTTATAAATTGTCACGTTGTAAAGCTTGATAGTTCTACCGGTAAAGTTCTGTTGGAAAAAGACTATTCCAGCATTTTGAGTAATCAACCTTTTCAGTCTATTTCCAATATTAATTCACAACCAATTATAGCTGGTACAGTTAGCGGGAATTTACTTGCAATCAATCCACAAGATCTAAGCATAGTATGGCATCAAAACAACCCTACAAGGCAAGGGGCGATTATAGCAATCAAACAAGATTCAAAGAAAAATATATATTATATTTTTCAAGATAAAAATGAACGTTATTATCAGATTAGGATACACAAATGCAACGCAAACGGGGTTTTTCAAACCAGTTTTTTATTTGATGGGACACTTGCAAAAGAAAGTAATTGGGGGTTCTTGATGACTTCACTTGTCATTGATGAACTGGATAACCTGTACTTATTCGGCCATAATTCAGACTACCCTTATCTACGTTATTTTAAATTCAATACTGATGGTGTTGTATTAAAGAAAAACCTTGTATCTGATAATTTATTGGCAAAATTCGCTTTTATCAATAACAAGGGAGACATAGTAGTAGCAGGTAGAAGGGATGGAAACCTTATTGAAACTTATGGAGCAGTTTACGTTTTTGATAGAGACCTGAACATCAAATCCAAACAAGTTTATAACAACTTGCCTTACAATATTATTAGAGAGATAACAGGTAATTCAGATGGATCTTACAATATTTTTTTAAATTATAGATCAGCTAATCAAAGGTTTGTATACATAAAAACAGATGCAGATGGGAAAATATAGTTTGTTTTTATTTTTGTTCGTAACCACTGCTTTCTATTCTTGTAAAAAACAAACAGAAGTTAAACCAGAAATTAATGTAGAACAAGTTGTAATTGAATTGGTGAAGTCCAATCGGATTGACATCAATTACAAATTATCACATTTAGGTTATCAGGAAACAGGTGTCTCCTACTACAAGAAATCGGAACCTGCCAAAATCATAAAAGTCAACGCAATAAGACAAAATGGAATCTTAAAACTATCATTGCAAAACTTAGAGGTAAATACAGAATATGTTTTCAATGTTTTCTTCAAGCAAGATAACATTGAAAAAAATAACACCAAAGAGTATGAAGTTAAAACCTTAACAAAAGAGTCAGCTAATTACGCGCTTCAAATTAAAAATACTTCCATTCCCTATGATGAGGAGGGAAATTTTACCACTGAAATAGAAGGGGATAATCTTAATAATCTAAATCTCAAGGAATTAGAGATTAAAGTAAACTCAGGAAATGTATCTTTTGGATACCCTAAATTGGTAGAAGGGAGTAAATATAAAATAGTAATTCAGGGCAAAGTAAATCCAACCAATGGAGATAAACAAATTAGTTGTATCTATCAGGGAAAAGAGATCCATTTCCAATCAGTTCCTTTTTTATATGATGGAGAACGCTATTTTCTTACTAAAACCCCTACTAATTTACGTGGATATTTTACTTCGGTATTCAACAATGAACTATATTACTTTTTAGAAAAGCAAATCTTTCGTTGGAAGGAACCGGAACAACAGATGGTGCTTGTTGGCAATATTCAAGATTGGACTATACCTCCAAATTCTGTTGGTTTTCAATTCAATGATCAGCTTTTTTTTCGTGCAACACCAAAAACTACATGGCCAAATCAAAATGATTTATCTGATGCTTATAACCACCCTGAAGCCTATTCATACCAAGTTGAAACTGGCAAATGGACTATTTTCCCTTTTTTATCTCAAATTTATCCAAAAAAGACTCGAATTTTCAGTAGTGCAAACTATTTTGTGCATAAGAATGAATTGTATCTAACCTACAGTTTAACGGATGATCAACTTGCTTTCCCTGGCACGTTTATAAAAACAGATAATTATCTATACCACTATAACAAAGCCACAAAGAAGTTTGAGACCGCTACTAATTTTAATACAGAAATTATTCATTATCATTTCATTTCCATCAATAATCAATTGTACCTCATTGGCTTAGTGCCGGTTTACGATCAAGGTTGGAAACTTAGTGCTACGTTCACTGTCTTTAAAGTAGCAGATAACTTTACGTTAGAAGAAATATATAAAGGCGGTACTGTAACAGACCCATTAACATTCATCCCCAAATATACAGCAGTCTATGATCAGAAAATTTTAATTGGGATTACTGCACAAGATTTTTTACTATTTGACCCCTCCAGTAAAATTCTCTCTAAAATATTCTTGAATAACCAAGCAGGCAATACATATTTTGATGGATTTTTTACCTATAACAATAAACTCCATCTTAATACAGACCTTTTATTTACGAGTCAAAAGGTTTATGAAATTTCGATTATTAAGAGTCGTTAAACAGGTTTAATTCAGGGGGGTTGCATAGACAATACAGCACTGTTATAGGTAAAAAAAGTAATTGACAGTAAACTAAGTGTGATAATACCTAAAACCTTACCGACGATTCCCTCACAATCAACAAAGGCTCCAAAACAATCTTATCAGGTTCTCCTTCATAGGGACTGGACTTATTACTCATTTTAAAAAGTAACCGGGCCGCTTCCTCTCCCATTTCAACCGTCTTTTGGTTTATCGTCGTTAAACTTGGAGAAATATGCTCACTGAATCCTTCATTAGAAAATCCAACCACTCCGAAATCTTCGGGAATCCGGTAATTTTGGGCTTTTAAGGCCTTGATTGCTCCGAGAGCAGTAAAATCTTCGACTGCAACTAGCGCATCAGGGACTGACCGTAGCTCCAAAAGTTTTTCCATGCATTCTGTCCCGGAATTAATGGTATTTTTTCCATAAATGATCAGTTCTTCTTCAACCGGGAGATTATACTTACTCAAAGCCTCCAGATATCCACGTAGGCGCTCATTAAAAATAGGAATATGTTTCAAGCCTGAGATATAGGCAATGCGCTTATATCCGTTCTGAATGAGGTGCTCAGTTGCTATAAAACCACCTTTGTAATTATCAATCGTAACTGTCGGCACAGGAATATTTTCATTCACCGTATCAAACAGAACCAGCGGAATATTGCGCTTCTTAACTTCAAGGTAATGCTGATAGTTAATCGTCTGCTTCCCCATCGTCGCAATGATTCCGTCAACGCTCGACTGGACAAAAGTATCTATTCCTTTGATCTCATTTTCGGGCAGCTCATGCGACTGATACAATAAAATACTATAGCCATTCTGGTTAATGATATTTTCCATGCCGAATACAATCGAGCCAAAAAAGCTCTTATCCGCACTCGGAATAATAACTCCTATAATTTTAGTTTGACCTGATTGCAGTGAAGAAGCAATTTTATTCGGCCGGTAATTTAATCTCGTAACTGCTTCCTCAACACGCCTTTTGGTCGTGGCACTGATACCGGGATGCCCGCTCAGGGCTTTTGAAACTCCCGAAATCGTCAGGTTTAATTCCTCTGCAATATCCCGGAGTGTGGTTCTCTTTGCCATTCTATTTTAAATGCATTAAAAGATTTGAAAATTGAAAATTAAAAATATACATTTATTCAAACGTTTGAATAGCTAAAAAATCAAATCATTTACCCTTTTTTATGTAATCGCTTAACGCACGATAAAGATACCTTATGATAAGTATAAATAAAACTCTGAAGCCTGCAGACCTTCAAACTAAGCTAAAACAATTCTGGAACCTGTCTGGGCAAAAGATCATGGATCTCGACAAGAGCTACGATGTTTCAAACGGATCCCCTGTTTTTACCGTTAAAGGAAAATACAGTACCCGTGGCTGGACGGAATGGACCCAGGGTTTTCAATTCGGTTCTGCCATTTTACAGTTTGATGCAACAGGCGATAAAGAATTTCTGGAGATAGGCCGTAAAAATACTTTGGCGGTGATGGCTCCTCATATCAGCCATATCGGGGTTCATGATCATGGATTCAATAATGTGAGCACCTACGGAAATCTTCTGCGTCTGATGAACGAGGGCAAAACTGAATTTAACGCGTGGGAAAAGGAATTTTATAAATTAGCCCTTAAAATTTCTGGTGCGGTGCAGGCAAGTCGCTGGACAAACATTAAAAATGGCGGGTTTATTCATTCCTTCAACGGGCCGCATTCCTTGTTCGTTGATACGATCCGCTCCTGCCGTGCTCTATTGGTTAGCCACCTTCTGGGGCATGTATTTCAGGCAGAGGGTGATGTGAAGATTAATTTATTGGAGCGGGCCATATTGCATCTCAAAGCCACGGCAGATTATTCCGTTTTTTATGGTGAAGGACGCGACATGTATGATTTATGGGGCAGAGCCGCACACGAAAGTGTTTTTAATACTAAAGATGGGAACTTCCGTTGTCCGAACTCACAGCAAGGTTATACCGGCTTCAGTACCTGGACTCGAGGATTAGCCTGGGCAATGTGTGGATTTGCTGAAGAATTGGAGTGCTTTGAAACGCTCCAGGATGCTGAACTTGAGCTGTTTGGTGGACGCAAAGAAACAGAAGCCTTTATGCTGAAAGCAGCAAAAGCAACCTGCGATTTTTACATAGAACATACTCCTTCCGATGGTATTCCATATTGGGATACAGGCGCTCCGGATCTTCATAAATTGGGCGATTACCTCAACAGGCCTTCCGACCCTTACAATGATTTTGAACCTGTCGATAGTTCTGCAGCCGCGATTGGTGCTCAGGGTTTACTCCGTTTAGGTAAGTATTTAATAAAGAAAGGTGATAATGAATCGGGCGAACGATATTGGCAGGCTGGTTTAACGGTATTGAATACTTTGTTTGATGAACCTTACCTGAGTACAGGTTCTGATCATCAGGGTTTGATCCTGCATTCTATTTACCACCGGCCAAACGGATGGGATCATATCCCGGAGGGCAGCAAAATACCCAATGGAGAATCGAGTATGTGGGGCGACTATCATGCCCGCGAAGCAGCATTGTATCTTCAAAGGGTAATAAACAATGAATCCTATTTATCATTTTTTGGAGGTTTAAAATAATGGCTGATGTATTGAAAGACCTTTCCCGTTTATGTCTTCATACGATTACAACCAAACCCTGGACTATTGAACAGGCTGCAAAGAACTTTTCTGCGGCAGGGATTGGAGGAATTACTGTGTGGCGGGATGCACTGAATGGAAGGGATATCAAACAAACAGGTAATTTGCTTCGGGATAGCAATCTGGAGATTGTCTCACTTTGCCGGGGAGGGTTCTTTCCGAATAGTTCCGCTGCAGGCCGGCAGGAAGCCATCGATGATAATCGTAAAGCAATTGATGAAGCCGAAGCCCTGGGAGCCCCGCTGATCGTGTTAGTTTGCGGTGCGGTACCCGGACAATCATTAACTGAATCGCATAAGCAAATAAGGGATGGAATTGCTGCTGTTTTGCCCTATGCTGAAGCTGCAGGAATAAAATTAGCCATTGAGCCTTTACACCCAATGTATGCAGATAGCCGCTCAGCGATCAATACGCTGGGTCAGGCAAACGACATGGCTGAGGAATTAAACTCGCCGTGGATTGGTGTTGCGCTGGATGTGTTTCATTTATGGTGGGATCCTAATTTAGAGCAAGAAATTAAGCGTTGCGGTCAAAATGACAATCTTTCAGCCTTTCACATCTGCGATTGGAAAAGCCCTACTCTCGACATGCTTAACGATCGCGGTTTAATGGGTGAAGGTTGTATCAATATCAAAGAAATAAGGGGCTGGGTTGAGGAAGCCGGTTTCAGGGGATTTAATGAAGTAGAAATCTTTTCAAACCTGTATTGGCAGGAAGATCAGGCAGTTTTCCTGAAAAAAATCACAGAAGCATATTTAAAAAATTCTTAAGAACACAACATAATGAAAGTACATAACATAGGAATCATCATGAATGGCGTCACCGGGCGCATGGGTACTAATCAACATTTATTAAGGTCTATTGCAGAAATTATTAAACAAGGCGGCGTAAAAATAAGTCCGGGTGAGATCATTATGCCCGACCCCATATTGGTAGGACGTGACATTCATAAGTTAGAGAAATTAAGTCAGCTTTCGGGAGTCAGGAAAATGACTACCAATGTGGATGAAGCCCTTGCCGACCCGCATAACATCATTTATTTTGATTCCCAAACCACGGGCAGAAGAGCTGAAGGCGTTCGGAAAGCGGTACAGGCTGGAAAACATGTCTATTGCGAAAAGCCCATAGCCATTGATACTAAAACTGCACTTGAACTATACGAGCTATGCAAGGCGGCGGGATTAAAAAACGGGGTTGTGCAGGATAAGTTATGGCTTCCTGGTATCATGAAGCTGAAAAGGCTGATTCAAAATGGCTTTTTTGGAGAAATCCTTTCTGTTCGGGGTGAATTTGGCTACTGGGTATTTGAAGGGCATTCCATCCCGGCCCAAAGACCTTCCTGGAATTACCGCAAGGAAGATGATGGTGGTATCATTGTGGATATGTTATGCCACTGGCGCTATGTGCTCGATCAGGTTTTCGGAAAAGTAAAGGCAGTATCCTGCCTGGGTGCAACCCACATTCCGGAACGCATTGACGAACAGGGCAAGGCTTATAAATGTACTGCGGATGATGCTGCCTATGCCACTTTTGAATTAGAAGGAGGCGTTATTGCCCATTTTAATTCATCCTGGGCGGTTCGGGTTCGCCGCGATGATTTGCTAACCCTGCAGGTTGACGGAACAAAAGGCTCGGCCGTGGCAGGTTTACGAGAATGCTATACCCAGCATTATGGGAACACCCCAAAGCCCGTTTGGAATCCGGATATCGAACAACCTATTAAGTTTTTTGAGGGCTGGTCTAAAGTCCCTGAACAGGAAGTTTTTGAAAATGCATTCAAAGTGCAATGGGAGTTATTTTTAAGGCATGTTGTAAAAGATGAACCTTTTCCATGGGATTTACGGGAAGGAGCCAAAGGGGTACAATTAGCGGAAAAAGGCATTGAAAGTTGGGAGAAGAGGTGTTGGCTGGATATTCCAGAGCTTTAGTAAAAGCGGAAAGTTAAAAGCTAAAAGCTTAAATCGAATAAAATTGAACAACAGCGTTATTTTATATAAATCAGGATGCATACTAAAAAAATAGCATTTATAACCGGGGGAACGCGTGGAATTGGTTTTGGAATTGCCCTGGAACTGGCGAAGGCTGGTTTTGACCTGGCAATTAATGGTATCCGTGCTGAAGAAGCAGTACAAGAGGCAATTCAGGAACTTGAAACTCATGGTGCCAGAGTACTGTATTGCCGTGGGGATATTGCATCAAAGGAAAACAGAACTGCAATGATTGAAAAAATCAAAGCCCATTATGGATCTCTGAACGTTTTGATCAATAATGCAGGGGTGGCACCGAAAGAACGAAAAGATATTTTGGAAGCCTCAGAAGAAAGTTTTGAGTATCTCTTGTCAACCAATCTACAGGGACCCTATTTTCTGACCCAGGCAGCAGCAAACTGGATGATCGCTCAACAGCAGGAAGATGAAAACTATAAAGCCTGTATAATCAATGTTTCGTCTATCTCAGCCACCGTAGCCTCAGTTAACCGTGGAGAATATTGCGTTGCAAAAGCAGGTTTAAGTATGACCACACAGCTTTTTGCTGCCCGTTTGGGTGAATTTAATATTCCGGTATATGAAGTAAGACCGGGTATAATCCATACCGATATGACAGCTGCTGTTACCGACAAGTATGATAAATTAATTGCCGATGGCCTTTGTGTTCAAAAGCGATGGGGCGAGGCTTCTGATGTAGGTAAAGCAGTGCTGGCACTCGCTGCAGGCTATTTTCCATATTCCACCGGACAGGTAATTATGGTGGATGGTGGCTTAACCCTCTCCCGTTTATAAATTAAATGATTCGATAAATTAAGCTTACATGAAACAGAATCCAACTGATATTCAGGCTACCGATCAGGAATCAACTGATCCTATTGATTTTAAATATATCATCAAACAACTGGTACAGATTCCGGTAATGGTTGCAGCCCTGGGTTACCTGGTGGATATGTATGATCTGTTTTTATTCAGCGTAGTGCGTGTTCCTAGTTTATTGTCGCTTGGCACCTCCCAGCAGGCCTTACTGGACGATGGTATCATACTATTGAATTTACAAATGGCCGGACTCCTGATCGGCGGTATATTCTGGGGGATTTTAGGGGATAAAAAAGGTCGGCTTTCCGTCCTGTTTGGCTCGATCTTAATCTACTCTCTGGCTAATTTTGCCAACGGCTTTGTGAACTCCTTTGAACAATACGCCCTTTTAAGATTTATTGCGGGTATTGGTTTGGCAGGTGAATTGGGAGCAGGAATTACACTTGTGGCTGAAGTATTGCCCAGAAAAATTCGGGGCTACGGAACGACCCTGGTAGCAACCATGGGGGTCCTGGGTGCTGTTCTGGCATATTTCATGGCCGATCTTTTCGATTGGCGGACTTCCTATTTTATAGGCGGTGGGCTTGGCTTATTATTACTTGTACTTAGGATGAAAGTATTTGAATCCGGCATTTTTGTAAAAATCAAGGATAAGAATATCGAAAGGGGAAATGTTTTAATGCTCTTCAACAATAAAAAAAGGTTCCTTAAGTATCTTAAGTGTATCCTGATTGGTTTACCTATATGGTTTGTCGTAGGTATATTAGTCACATTCTCTCCTGAATTTGGTAAAGCGCTTGGGATAACTGAACCGGTGAGTGCAGGTAAAGCTGTTATGTTTGCCTTTTCAGGACAGGTGGCCGGTGATCTGGCAAGCGGATTCTTAAGTCAGTATTTTCAAAGCAGGAAGAAAATCATTTTGCTATTTATGCTGATTTCCTCAGGTATGGCAGCAGTTTATCTGTTATTCCCGACTAATGATATTGTAGTTTTCTATGTTATTTGTACACTTTTAGGCTTTGCAAATGGCTATTGGACCCTATTTGTTACCGTGGCTGCTGAGATGTTCGGCACTAACCTTCGGGCAACGGTTGCTACTTCAGTACCTAATTTTGTAAGGGGGGCTGTAATACCACTTACAGCACTATTTATTCAGTTTAAAACAAGCTGGGGAATTATTTATGCAGCCGCAGCAGTGGGCTTACTGTCGTTTGTAATTGCTGTAATTGCTTTGAGATATTTAGATGAGACGTTTCATAAGGATTTAAATTACGTTGAGGAGGATGAGGGTTAGGGACCCGATAGCTATCCTAATATGGTTTAGTCAAATATTTTAAACAGGTATTTGGTATCAATTTTTATTATTTGAAAGAGATTTAGGTGCTATGCTGTGCCCCTTTGGAGGGGCTATGGGGAGGATCCACCCCCTTTCATTCCCCCGCCAGCGGGGGACACTGGATGCATAAGCATGACGAAATAGAAGATTTGTCGCAAGATATGATAGCTATCGGGTGGGTAGCAAGAATATATACAATTCTAAATATTATACTTTTAGAGATGAGGTCAATACTAATTTTTTGTTTGTTAGCAGGTATTGTTATGGATGCAGGTGCCCAGGTATCTAAGACCATTCGGATTGCAAACGACAATATTATAAGAAAAAATAGTATCGTCAGGTTCAAATTAAACCATGCAGGTGGCAAAGAGAACATTTATCTTGTCGGTAAGGACAAAAAGAAGTATCCGGTACAATTTCTAAAAGATGGCTATGCCTGCGCGATAATGAGTCTTAGTCCGGGGGAAGTTAAACTCTTCAGGACAATCAGGGAATCCGGTTCAACAAGCAAAGCAGAAATTTCATTAACAGAAGCAGAGGCTAAATTTACGGTGAATGGGAAGCAGGTAATCGGTCTGCAAACCGGTAAAAAAGAATTACCCGCAGAAATTGAACCTGTATTCCGGCGTGGAGGATATATTTTCCCTGTGTTCTCCCCTTCCGGACTTTCAGTTGCTGATGATTATCCATTAAATCATAAACATCATCATGGGATCTGGGCTGCCTGGACAAAAACAGAATTTGAGGGTCGGCAGCCAGATTTCTGGAACATGGGCGATAAAACAGGCACGGTTCTGTTTGAGGGGATTAGAAATAAAGTGGCGGGCGTAGTATTTGCCTCTTTGGAATCAGAAAATGCCTATTATGATTTATCGGTAAGCCCCAATAGAAAAGTATTGAATGAATACTGGCATATTACAGTTTACAATTCAGAGGGTGATGAAAAACCTTATTATGTCTTTGACCTGGAACTCAGGCAGCAACTTTCCAGTTCTTCGGTACTGAAACTTCCGCAATATTTATACGGAGGAATTGGTTTTAGAGGTAATGGAGAATGGAACGGCAAGGACAAGGCTAATTTTTTAACATCAGAAGGTAAAGACAGAAGCAATGGGCATGCTACAACATCAAAATGGGTTCATATCAGCGGTAATATTAGCGGAAAGCTTAGCGGAATCAGTATTTTATCCCATCCGGATAATTTCCGTTCTCCACAACCCATGCGTATCCATCCTACAGAACCATTCTTTTGTTATGCACCATCACAGGCTGGTGCTTTCGAAATTAATCCAGGCAAGGCATATGTAGCACGTTATCGCTTTATTGTTTCCGACGGAAAACCTGACATTAATTTCATCAATACTATGTGGAATGATTATGCCAATGAATTAATAATCAAATAGCTGCATAAAAAAATATACCTTTCAACATAAATCGAGAATAAATAAAATATCATGACTTATTCTAAATCTCTTATTGTGTTTTGCATTTCACAGTTAATCCTGTTCAATGCACATGCTCAGGGCAGCAATGATTATTCAAAAGACGAAAAAGTAATAGAACAGGGAAAGGCTTTATTTGTCCAAAACTGCAGTTCCTGCCATAGTTTTAAACAAAGGGGTATTGGTCCCGATTTATCTGGTGTAACTGACGAGGTTCCCCAAGCTGTACTTCTACGTTTCATCAGAAATTCACAAAGTATCATTGAAGGTGGAAATCCAAGAGGTATTAGATTATTTGCGGAGTATAAAGTTCCAATGCCTTCTTTCGAAAATCTATCTAATGATGAGCTTGGATCAGTATTGGCCTATATGGATACTTATAGGTTTAAAGAGGAACCAGAAATTACCCAAAAATTCGGATTGCCTTTGAAAGATCCTATTCCGGATAAGGTTCAAAAAGGCGGCTTAACCCTTGAATTAGAGGAAGTAACTATTGCGAAGCCAAGTTCCGCCAAAGCTCCATTAGCCAGATTAAATCAAATGAAGGTTTTGCCGGGCAAAAATGAACGTAGTTTTATCGAAGACCTGAACGGTAAGCTTTATGAATTAAGAAATAAGGAATTAATTGAAGTGATGGACCTCAGTGCATTATTACCGGAATTTATTAATGCTCCGGGCTATGCAACCGGCTTTGAAAGTTTTGCATTCCACCCAAAATTCTACAAAAACGGCCTGCTTTACACCTTACATTCTGAAAAGGCAAACGCTGCTCCTGCCGATTTTGCTTACCCTGACTCCATTCCGGTCAGATTACAAAGTATCCTCCTGGAATGGAAAATTAAAAATCCGAATTCTGGAAGATTTGAAGGTGAAAGCCGGGAGTTATTGCGGCTCGATATGCCTACACCGGTACATAGCATGCAGGAAATTGCCTTTAATCCTCTTGCAGGACCAAAAGATCCGGAATATGGACTGTTATATGTGACTGTGGGTGATGGCGGTTCGGCAGAAGCCGGTTTTTCCTTTTTGGCGAATACCAACACTCAAATCAGGGCTTCAATTTTACGGATAGATCCGCTTGGTAGAAATAGCAAAAACGGGCGGTACGGAATCCCATCCATCAATCCTTTTGCCAAAGACAATGATGAAAAAACCCTGGGTGAGGTATTTGCCCGCGGTTTTCGTAACCCTAATAGAATATCATGGACCTCCGACGGAAAGATGCTGGTATCTGATATAGGGCTAACAAAAATTGAAGAACTAAACCTTATACAAGCAGGCGCTGATTATGGATGGCCTGTAAGAGAAGGTACCTTTATCTTAAATAATATGGGTAAAATGGACAGAGTTTATCCTTTAAAAAATGATGAATCTGGTTCCGATTTCATTTATCCGGTTGCTCAGTATGATCATGATGAAGGGACTGCAATTTCTGCCGGATATCCCTATGAAGGAAATATAGCGGCATTAAAGCATAAATATGTCTTTGGTGATATTTCAACCGGACGAGTATTTTACATTAATTATAATCATCTGGAATCAAACAAACAGGAGCAAATATTTGAATTTGACCTGAAGTTTAATGGCGTCCCTTCTGATTTTAGAACGATTACCAACAGTCGCAGAGCCGACCTTCGTTTTGGTTTAGGATCCAATAAGCAACTGTACCTTTTCACTAAAACTGATGGGAAGATATGGAAAGTGAGGGCCTGCAGGTGATTAGTCATTTCTACACTTAATCACTCTTGATAATTTATTTTAATTTTATACCCAATCGGTATTAAAATGAAAGTACACCAGACTACGATATATGATATCGCCAGAGAACTAAATATATCTAAGTCTACCGTCTCACGCGCTTTAACCAACCATCCGGAAGTAAAAGCTGAAACCAGGAAAGCGGTTCTTGAACTCGCTGAAAAACTGGATTATCAACGTAATATACTGTCTATCAATCTGATATCAAGAAGAAGCAACCTGATTGGGATCATTGTTCCCGAATTTAATACCTCATTCTTCCCACAGGTGGTAATTGGTGCACAGGAAATGGCCAGTAAGTATGGCTACAATATTATTGTCAGTCAATCGAACGAGAAATTCGAAACTGAAGTTGAAAATACAAAAGTTATGCTCTCCAGTCAGGTAGACGGAATATTAGTTTCTATCACCAAAGAGACCCGGAGTTTTGAACACCTCAAAGTTTTTCAGCGGAAGGGCATTCCGATTGTCTTATTTAACCGGGTTTGTGATGAAATGATTGTCCCCAAAGTAGTAATTAATGACTATGAGGCCGCATTTGGGGCTGTGGAACATCTTATACAAACAGGTAAAAGAAGAATAGCCCATCTGGCTGGACCTGATTCATTGATCACCAGCAGAAAGCGCTTAAAAGGATATCTGGATGCGCTTAAAAAGTATAAAATACCCGTGGATGAATCTCTGATCATTCCATACGACTTAACACTGGGAAAAGTCAAGATCTATGTCAGGCACTTGATGGAGCTGAAACACCGGCCTGATGGATTATTCGTCGTAAATGACCCGGCAGCCATCGAAGCGATTCAGACGATAAAAAAAATGGGAATCCGTATTCCTGAGGAAATAGGAATCGTTGGTTTCAGTAACGACTATGGCTCCGAACTGATCGAACCCAGCCTTAGCACTGTTGCTCAGCCACAACGACTGATGGGTAGTACTGCGATGCAATTATTGCTCGACCTCATGGACAAGGAGGTCTCACAATGGAAAGCCGTTACTAAAACCCTCGATTCTAAGCTGATAGTTAGAAACTCCAGCATGTTACAGGAATCAGAACCTAACTGACCCAAATTTCATATTTCATTTAAAAAGCCTGTACCTCGAATATTGCTGCCGGAACATATTCTGCAGGATGTTCCGGGAAAATTCTGATTGAACTGGTATTTATTGCCTGATCCAGAATGATCTCATTCACTGTCTGATAATTACCGGACTTTTCAAAAATCACATGATTTTCAGCATCCAAAATTCTGTAATTTCTTACCGTATGGGGTACAACACGCTCCGGATGAACCCTGAGGGTTGACTCCAGAGGATGGTCAAAATCTGAGTCGAAAAACAATACAATTCGTTTGATCTGAACAGGATTATCCCAGCTTAAGCTAACACAGGGTTGTGGATCATTAAGATCAGCCACCCAGGCATTAACCCGATTTGTCGGACGACAATAACCATTCACGATGTTTGAAACTTGATATGGTTTAAGCCCTCCTGACAGTTTAAAGGCCAGATTTTGATGTGCGGGCCTCCTGGAAGGGAGCCAGAACTCAAAAGAGTCGATTCCAATCCCATCCGGTGGCAATTGTACCCCGCTTGTAGCAACAGCTTTATTGTACCGGTTCATCAACATCATAGTTCCACTGAGGAACATCTTACTTGTTTGAACAGAAACAAGTTCATTTTTCAGAATTATGATAAAAACATACTGTTCCTCCCCGATAATATGATCAAAATCAACACTCAGCGTACTCTTACCTGCAGAGACAGAAATTTCACGGCTCTCCAGAATAATTTCTGGCGTGTAATTGATTTGTTTTGAACTGACGCGTAACTGAAGATTTAAATTTGTTGTCTCTTCAGCATCGACCTCAAAACTAATCTTTATCAGATCTCCCGGAGCAGCCGGCAAAAGCTGAGCAGCAGAATATTCAAGTTTCTGCCAGTTTCCATCAGCTCTAAGTTCAGTAAGTTTAAACTCTGAACTGGCGCTGAGATCTGCAGAATGAACTAAATTTATCCTTTTCGGATCCAGGCCGGGAATAAAATGTCCCTTTTGCATCAGTTCCTGCCTTAATTCCTGAACTTTTTCAGAATTGGCGAGTTTTGAAGGACTTATTTTGTTCTTCAGGCAATATTGTGTCGCCAAACCCAAAACCTGTGCTGAATAGGATACTGTTGCCATTACCCTTGCGGAACCGAATGCCACATGACTTGCACTGATAATCCTTCCTGCCAACCAGAGGTTCTTAATGTTTTTACTGTACATACAGCGAAGCGGAATCTGATAGACACCCTTAGAGTGCCATTGATTGCAGCCCGGCCGTTCACTGAAAACCCCGTCTGCTGGATGCAGATCTAATGACCATCCCCCGTAAGAGACGGCATCCGGGTGCTCCCGCTGTTCCACAACATCCTTTTGAGAAAGTATATAATCACCTTCGAAACGCCGGCTCTCCCGCTTACCCGGAATATGTCCAACCCATTCCAGCGTCAGATTTTCGGCTTCTGGATATTTCCCTGAGTTTTTAACATGATCCCAAATGCCATAGATCACTTTCCATAATTCCCATTTAATCTCTTCGGTCTGATGAATGGTATCCAGTCTGCCCCCATATTCAAGCCACCATAGCTTGCAGCCATGATCGCTGATATCATACGAACGGTATTTAACAATCGAAGAAACATCCTTTAATGCATATGAAGGGGCAGTAAATGTTATCGGCCTTCCGGCATTTTTAGTAAAGAAATATATGGAATGGCCTAAAAGCTCACCGTATTCCTTATCGGGTGCAAAACCCTCATCAAATTCATCTTTTGACTCAGCTCCCATCCGGAATGCCGCACCAGCCTGAAAAGCCACGATTCCATCACCGGATGCATCACAGAAATAAGGTGCTGATAAAATATAACGGGTAGAATTCTGACTGCAAAAACCAATTACCTCAGAAATCACATCAGGAGCCGATTTTACAACTTCATAAACCGCAGTATTTAAAAGAAGCGTCAGATTCTGCTCATTCTTTACCTTTTCGAGTAAAATTGTATCCAGAATAATCGCATTGCCATCCGGGTTCCGGTACATATTTTCAATCAAAATTTCACTTAATACCCCACCCTCTCTCGACCAGCGGTTATTATTGCCCATGCTCGAAGTAGCTCCCAAAATCCACAATCTAACCTCACTAGAAGCGTTTCCACCAAGTACCGGCCTGTCCTGTACCAGAATAACCTTTAAACCCTCCCTTGCTGCAGCGATGGCTCCGCAAGTACCTGCAATGCCACCTCCAATGAAGACCAGATCAGCATTCATTGGACGTTCATAAACAGAACGGCCGGCAGAAGAAAATTCACTTTTAATCATAAATTATAAACTAAATATCAATCGACAAACTAGGTGCTGGAATAGAATATGATCCTTTTTGACGCCCTCCAGGGGATCAGGGCCAGCACAAAAATCAGTGCGGCTATTGACCCCAAAAGACCAATATTCTCTCCGGTTATTAATCCCAAAACCAGAAGTAGAAATGCAGTAAACGCGAGTGCAAATGCAGTTATTTTCAGACCAAATTTATTCTGCTGTAAAGATTCGCTAATCTCTTCTTCACTTAAATTAGCCTGCTGAACTTTTCTGGAGTTTTTCAGGGCTTTAAATTCCAGATATTGCGGACTAAGAAATTTTGCGTAATAAGCCCTGATCTCATTGGCAATCAAAAGTACCAGAGGCACTCCTACCCCAACCAGCATTTCTTCTGCACGGCTTAGCTTAAAATCAATAAGGAAGGGTAAGATGATTTTAAATATCAGATTGATTCCCAGACTGATATAAGTAATGATCAGGGTTGCTTTTCCACTCAGTCTTTTGGAGAATAAAGCCCAGATTGGCGGGGCTAAAATTGGACCACCAGTAATAGCACCTACACTGATAGTCACATTCACCAAACCACCGATATAAGGTACCATCAGTGCAATGGCAATCATTCCAAGGCCGATAATCCAGGATGATAAACGTGCCACCCGCATGAGTTTACGGTCGCTTGCCGCCGGATTGATTCGCCCTTTGTAAATATCATTAGTAAATACCGCCGAAACTACATTCAGAGTTGTATTTGCAGAAGCAGAAGTTGAAAAATACATTCCTGTGAGCATCAATCCCAATAAACCCGGAGGCAGAACCAATTGACAGATCATTAAATAAGCATTTTCGGTATCCAGGCCACTAAGGGAAGGGTTGATGGTCTTATAAATCATTGGGGGCAGCATCCAAAGCACCGGACTAATCAGGTACAAACCGGCAAATAGGAAAGCCACTTTTTTAGCCGATTTATTGTCCTTAACACTGGTATAACGCTGCACGAATGTCCAGTTACCCCCGATATAGAAAATATGATAAAGTGTAAATGCAATGATGAATCCCAGGGTAAATTCACCATTAATCAGCTCAAAAAATCCTTCCTGTGCATTCGCCTGAAATTTGGTCAGGCCTCCGGCAGCATCAAATGATAAGGGAAGTATAATCAGGACAGCGGCCGTTAAGATCACAAACTGTAGAATATCAGTCACCATGACCGCCCAAAGTCCGCCAACTGCAGTATAAGCAATCATAAATAAGCCCAAAACAATAGTTGATGGCATCAGAGGATATCCCAATGAGGCACTGACGAGCTTCGCAACCGGATATAACACAGTTCCTTTAATGAATAAAGAAACCAGCATAAAAATATAGATATACGTCTTTTGAACCTGCGGACCGAGGCGTTCCTTGATAAATTCTGCAGCAGTAAGGTTTCCTGTTGATTTCCAAAGTGGAGCTAGGTACAAACCACTGATCAAAGCCCCTATACACATGGTCCACTGAATGGTAATGGCAACCCAGCCGTATTTATAAGCTATTGAACCCCAGGCTACAAATGTACCTGCAGAGAAAAAACTCATAAAGAGCGATAATCCCCCGATAAACCATGGAACCGACTCTCCGCCTGCAAAAAATGATTTTAAATTAATCCCGGTTCTTGCGAAAACAAGTCCGATGCATAACACGAATGCCGAAAAAACAAAGATGACTATGGTATCTATATTTGGACTCATAACTCCATTAAAACCATTATGACCTAATTTTACTGATTCAAGCCTGTTAAACCCTATCCCTTTGAATACTGATATAAATGTATTGTTAAGATTTACACTTTGCTTAGTGCCTGCAATAAAAATATTTTCGGGAACAGTCCCGATTTTCGGGATCGCTCCCGGTCTGGTCTACTTTTCTCAAGAAATCTGATTAACCTAAGTTCAATATAAGGAAGGTTAAAATAATAAGGATATAATTGGTCATATAAGGCTCTAATACACAATGGTTAGATTTTGAAAATCAACACCTGTGTTTTATAGCCTGGTTCAGCCCTTTCCTCCGGAGTATTTCCGGCAAGAAATCGCGTTCGACGTCAAATTACGAATAGCCGGAAGATACTTCCTCCGGCAAGGTTTATTTTACCCGGTGCTGTTTTTCATCGGAACAGGCAGCCCGGAAAAAGGGGCATCAAGCATTTGAAATAAACCCTTGGCAGATTTACCTTTCTGCAATACTGAATTTCATGGTGCATGCTAAGTCTGTTGAAAAAATAATAGCAGAACACGTGAGGCGCAACCGGAGAAGCACAAACCTTGCTTTCTAAACAAGAGAATGTTACTCAAATTAACTTGCTCAAGCAAGGTTTTATATCAATCCCAATTAATTAAGTCAAAATTTCAAAGCTTTTAAGAATATATAAGCCATTAGGAATGTTATGTAATAAAGCCTAAGAGCTTGGAAAATATTTATAGATTTATTAAAAATTACAAAGATGATTAAAGTATTTTTTCAAAAAATTTTATTTCTTGCCCTCCTACTCTCCTGCACACTATCTGTTTTCGCCCAAAATGAAAAAGCTGAAGCAGATTTGCGTGATATCATGAAAAAACTGGATGTTGTGGGTCTTTCTGTTGCCGTAGTTAAAAAAGGCGAAATCGTATATACAAACTCTTTTGGTTTAAAAAATATTGAGACAAAAGCTCCCCTTTCAGACTCAGATATCTTCCGTATTGCTTCCATATCCAAATCATTTTCAGCAACTTCAATCATGCAGCTGATGGAAGCCGGGAAGCTTTCCCTGGATGATGATTTCAGTGATCTGGTAGGATTCAAAATCAGAAATCCAAAATTTCCGGATAACATCATCACCCTGAGAATGATTTTATCCCATACCTCAAGCATCAATGATAGTCAGGGCTATTTTACACTGGATGCAATCAATCCATCCAAAAATCCGGATTGGGCTAAATGCTATAGCGATTATGCTCCTGGTAAAGGGTACAGGTATTGTAATTTGAATTACAATATGGTGGGTACAGTCATTGAAAAACTAAGTGGTGAGCGCTTTGACAACTATGTTAAAAATCATATTTTGAAACCCCTCGGACTTTATGGCGGCTACAATGTTGATTCATTAGATGCGAGCCGTTTTGCAAGCCTGCATGAGTATGATGCCGCAACAAAGACATTTAAACCATCCCCTGCAGCTTATAATCCAAGGCGTGAGGAAATAAGAAACTATGTTATGGGGTATTCAACCCCTATTTTCTCGCCAACAGGTGGAATGAAGATTTCGGCCACTGACCTCGCAAAATATATGAGCATGCACATGAACATGGGAAAATATAAAGGCAAAAGAATTATCTCGAAAAAAAGTTCAAAACTAATGCAGACTAAGGTTGCGGAGGATGAAGGCTATGCATTGGCACTCACAAACCTGAATGATCTGATACCCGGAAAAATGATGGTTGGTCATACCGGTTCAGCTTATGGATTGTATAGTGCCATGTTTTTCCATCCCAAAGAAAAATTCGGAATCGTTGTGATTACCAATGGATGTAATCCAACCTATACAAAAGGAATTAATGATGTTCTGAGAGCTGGGGTAAATAGTTTGTATGATAATTTCATAAAATAGTATCAAGAGCCAAGTATCAAGTATCAAGACTTATCCGGGTTCATTTGAAATTTGGTTTTCAGACTTACGAATTTACCTAAGCATCAGGCATTTAAATTCGTATTCGCTTGCTAATAATTAAGTATCAAGATCCAAGAATCAAGAATCAAGACTTATCCTGGTTCATTTGAAATTTTATGCCAAGGATATTGATTGATGCTAAACATTTTATAGGTGAAATTGGTATTAATAGTGAGAAGATCCCTCCTATGTCGGGATGACAGTTTACGTTTGTGAATTTGGTAAAAAATATAAAGAATCAAGTATCAAGTATCAATCCGGGTTCATTCGAAATTTTGTGTTAAGGATATTTACTATTGCGAAGAATTTTATAATTATGATAATTAACAACAACTAACCAACTAACTAATCAACCAGTTTTTGTAAAAAATAAGATAGAAACATGCAATACAATTTCTTTTCAATAGACTTGTAATGCAGGATTTACTGCCCCACCTCAATAAGTTTAAAACCATTTGAAATGAATAAAATGCTACAATCTTTTCGCAGACAAAAAACATCAAAACTCTATTTTGCAGCCATATTAGCTGTGTTTTTTGCGATTTATGGATTTACGCTTTATCAAACACCTAAATTGCCTCCGGGTGATCCGAATAATGCGGGATTAGTATTGCCTGATGGATTTGAAGCATTAGCTGTGGTGGATAGCCTGAAGGGTGATGCAAGACATCTTGCCGTAAACAGTAATGGTGATATCTACGTAAAAACCCGACTGCATGCGCTTACAGAGGGTTATGGCAATGTGGCTTTAAGAGATACAGATGGTGATGGCAAAGCGGATATCATCACTCATTTCAACAAATATGAAAGCGGGCAGTATGGCACTGCAATGAAAATCCATAATGGTTATCTCTATTATAGTTCAAACCTCATTGTTTACCGCCAGAAACTTAAACCAGGTCAGCTAGTACCTGACAGTAAGGTTGATACAATAGTTATCGATAATCCGCCAAGCCATTCCCATCAAACAAAACCTCTGGCATTTGACGGAAAGGGATACATGTATGTGGGTTGGGGAGCAGGTTCTGATGTTTGTACCAATGGCCGTCCGGGATCACTGGGTGCCGGAAAACCGGATGCAGTTATTCCGGGAGAAGGATGTCCGCAGTTAATTGATCACGGAGGAATCTGGAAATTTGATGAGAACAAGCTCAATCAAAAGCAGGAACAGGGCTTAAGATATGCAACCGGTATGCGCAGTATTGTTGGGATGGACTGGGATAAGGCCAGTAACTCCCTTTATGCAGTTGTTCATGGCAGAGACAATTTCAGAATGCTCTGGCCGGGAATGTATTCTCCCTGGGAAAGTGCTGTTCTGCCATCTGAAGAACTGTTTAAAGTCCACCAGGGTATTGACGGTGGATGGCCATACTACTATTATGACCATATCCGGGGCAAAAAATATTTGAATCCTGAATATGGGGGCGATAAGATGAAGGAGGGAAATGGTGCAAAATTAACCAAGCCAGTTATGGGTTTTCCTGGTCACTTTGCTCCTAATGACATCTTGTTCTACCAGGGAAACCAGCTTCCTGCCAGATATAAAAAGGGTGCATTTGTAGTCCTACATGGTTCTACTATTCGTCAGCCCTACCCTCAGGGTGGCTATTTTGTCGCATTCGTTCCGATGGTTAACGGCGTGGTTACAGGTCCATGGGAGGTTTTTGCTGATGGATTTATACAAACTGATCCGGTATTAACTGCAAATTCTGCTGGTTACCGCCCTATGGGGATTACCGAAGGGCCGGATGGTTCATTGTATATCAGTGAGACAGAAAAAGGAAAGATCTGGAGAGTTATGTTCAAAGGAGATAAAACGAAATTCGGGGCTGCTCAATTGGCAAAAATGGTTCTTCGCAAAAAAACTGCCAGCAATATCAAAGATCCTGACCCGATAAAGGATGATCTTGACCGCGGCAAACCGGTAGTTGCATCAGCCGTTTACACGATGTATTGTGGTGCCTGCCACCAGCGTGATGGAAAAGGTGACGGTGGAAGATTCCCTCCATTAAATGAATCTGAGTGGGTGAATGGAGATAAGACCAGATTAATTAATGTAGTGTTGAAGGGTTTATCCGGTCCGATTACTGTTAAGGGATTGCCATACAGTGAAACAATGCCTGCTCATGGCAGCTTCCTGAATGATGATCAGGTGGCAGAGGTATTGACTTATATCCGAAAAAGCTGGGGTAATAATTCGGATGCAGTGACTAAAGCTGAGGTTGCAGCATTAAGGAAATAAAAATATATTTTCTTCTCTGATGTTTGATATGAGAGGCCGTCTCAAATTGGGATGGCCTCTTATATGAAATACACAAGCCTAGATAAAAGACCAGACTAATATGCGGCTTGCCTTTTGTCCATGTTTCATATCAATCGTTCTGACTTCTTTTGCGCCCAGTTTTTCCAAAGCATAATTACAAGCTGCCAGAGTATCCTTTTTAGAAACAAGGGATGTAAACCATTGAACGGATTGACCAAAACGAGCACTTTCTTCAATCATCCTCAGAAGAAAACGTTCCTCCCCACCCTCACACCATAATTCTGCGTTTTTGCCGCCAAAGTTCAGGTCGGTTCCTTCCTTTTTATCTTTACCAAGATTTTTCCATTTTCGCGCAGTGCCTTCCGCGGCTTCTTGCATTGAAGAATGAAAAGGAGGATTACAGATACTCAAACTGAATTTTTCTCCAGGGTGAATAATATCTGTAAAGATCTGATCTGCAGATCGCTGCCTTCGGATACTAATGAATTTTGAAAGTCCATTAGCCTCAATAATATTTGTTGCAGCACAAACGGCAAGCTGATCGATTTCTGATCCTATGAAGGTCCAACCATATTCATAATGGCCAATCAGTGGATAAATACAATTTGCTCCGACTCCAATGTCGAGAACTTTAATATGCTTGCCTTTAGGTAGTTTTCCATCCTCGCCTATTAATAAATCTGCTGCATAATGAATATAATCAGCTCTTCCGGGTATGGGCGGACAAAGGAACCCTTTAGGAATATCCCATAAATCCACCTGATAAAACTGCTTTAATAAGGCCTTATTCAGTGCTTTCACCGCATTTGGATCTGTAAAATCAATAGAATTATCCTGAAATTGGTTTGGTAAAACATACTTTGCAAGTTCAGGGCAGGCCAGGATCAATTCCGGGTAATCATATCGCTGCCTGTGTCTGTTTCTGGGATGAAAACTGTCTTTTTCTGCAGGTATTGATTTCTTTTTGGGCATTCAGCTAAATTATCTAAATAACGTAAACTCGACCTGATATTTAATAACCACCTAGAAACATAGCTATTTCATTTTGCTATCCCTATTTATAGATACAGATAGCCTTGAAGCTTCGCTTCAATCTATGAGAAACTACAATCTATGCTTCCTTCATAGCGAAATATAAGTCAAACTATGTGGTTAAATATAGATTTATAGATATTTATATGTCGAGCTCACGTTAAATAAATTAAACATTTGACATTAACCAACCTGCTTCTAAATTGGAATCCCATTTTCCTCAAGATCTGTGGCATCATCAATATCGTTTAGCTCTTCAAGTAATGTATATGAAATACCCTGATTAATGAAATCATCTATAGTTTTGGAAAGAACCTGATCCGTACTCCAGGGTTTATCCTTGAATAGCTCAGGGTAAAATTTAGTTAATCCCAGCAGATAATAGCCTCCATCACTGGCAGGACCAATAACAGCTGAATTAGACTCAAGTAAAGCTACAGCCCTTTCAAGAGTATCAGTGTTTAATTGTAAACAATCACTGCCTATAATAATAATCCGGGTAAACCCCTGATCAAATAGCTCTTTGAACGCATTTAGCATGCGTTCACCAAGATCATTTCCCCTTTGCTTTCTTTTGGTATAGCCGGGAACGCTCCAAAGGTCATAATCGCTGACTTCATCAGCATAATAAATAAACTTTCTAAAACTTAGGCTTCTGGTTATTTCAAGGGTATGCTGAAGCAGCTGAAGATATATTGCAAGTGCTCTTTCATCCCCGATATCTTTTGCCAGGCGGGTTTTTACCTGACCTGTTACTGGATTTCTGACAAAAATCACTAAAGCGGTGGTGCTGAGTAAAGCCATTGTTAAACAGTAAGGCTTCCCCCGCAGCTGGATCCTTCGCCGGCGGTACATCCAAAACAATGCTGCTTCACTACGATATCTCTGTTTTTTAACAGCTCATAATCAAAACCGGAAATATGCTGGCTATTTGCAGTACTTACTTTAAGATCAAGCATCTGATTAAAATCACAATCATACAAGTATCCATCCCAGCCTACTGAAAGGGTATTACGGCACATGAGATTCTGAACAGATTCAGGATTAAATGCAGATACAAGTTTGTCCATATACTTGCTATAATTTCCGGAGTTCAACAAATAATCGAGATAGCGGCTTATTGGCATATTTGTAATCGCGAAAAGCTCGTTAAAAACGATATTATATCTTGTTGCCAGTTCCATTTTGTATTCTTTCTGGAGAGCTATCTGAGATGGGGGAAGAAAAGCTCCTGCCGGATTATAAACCAGATTCAAAACCAAACCACTTCCCTCCTGTCCGTAACCCACCTGATTAAGCATTTGGAGGGCCTTGATGGAGTCTTCAAAAACACCATCACCCCGCTGCCTGTCGGTACGATCCTGTGTAAAACCGGGAAGTGAAGAAACCACTTCCACCTGATGTAGTTTAAAAAACTCAGGCAGATCATGGAAGCGCTTATTAGCCAGGATAATCGTCAGATTGCATCTCACCATTACATGCTTTCCAAGTTTTTTTATTTGCTCTACTAACCAGCGAAAATCAGGATTCAGCTCTGGAGCACCTCCGGTAAGGTCAACTACGCCGATATCAGAGTTTTTAAGCACATCCAGGCATAACTGCATCGTGCTTTGACTCATCATTTCCTTACGGTCAGGTCCCGCATCAACATGACAATGCTTGCAGGTTTGGTTGCACATTTTACCCAGATTCAACTGCAATATTTCAATGCCTGCAGACCGCAATGGATACATTCCACTTAAAGCAAGATTCTCAGTAAAGCTTGCACGAAAATTCCCTAAAGAACCCTCAAGAACCTCAAGCTGATTTCCTGAATCTGCCAATGGATGCTGCAAAACTTTTAATGATTTGATCATAACGCGGAATTACATCCCAATTTCTTTAACCTTGTTCATCATCTGTACACCATGAACAAGAACCGCACCACCTTTTATTGCAGAGGCCACATGGACGGCTTCCATCATTTGTGCCTCGCTGTAGCCTTTTTCGAAGGCATCGCTACTATAGGCATCTATGCAATAAGGACATTGAACAGCATGTGCAACGGCTAAAGCAATCAAGGATTTTTCCTTCGCAGTTAAATGGCTGTCCTTAAATACTTCTCCGTAGTAGGAAAAGAATTTATCAGCCAGTTCTTTCTGGTATTCAGCGATATTTCCGAATTTGCCAAGATCACTGGCATTGTAATAATGATTTTCCATCTTTTGTGTTTTTTAAATATCAATATGCCTTATCTACGTGCAATACTAGTTTTTGGCTTTAAATATCAGGAATTAGATGATATAAAAACCAAATCTTTAATTTTGACAAGAATCAAATCAGGTCAAATGATCGAGCATATTGACTTAATTCAAAATAGGATTTTGTTTCCAGCTTCTTTCTGATATTTTTTCGATGGGTATCTACTGTTCCCAATGAGATAAAAAGATCTTCTGCCGTTTCCGAGGATGATTTCCCTAATGCCATATATTTAAGTACCTCGCGTTCTCTTTTACTTAGTCTGCAATAACGGTTATAATTATGCCGGAGAAAATTATTTTCATCCAGAAGTTTACCTGCCTTATTGACCATATGATGCATGGCATCTATTGGGAAGGACATTGTTATAGTGTACAATGGTCTTTTTTGATCATCCCGATAGAAAATTCTGGTACTGCTCATATGCCAGGTCCAATCCAAATGCTCCCGGTATCTTACCTGCTGAAAACAGGTTATAATCTCATCATCATTATTTCTTTCAAGTAAACCTAAGATTTTCGGAACATAATCTTTAGCATCCGATTCATTAAAATACCGGCAATAATACTCTTCTGCAGAGCTGCTCAGCAGTTCTTCCATACTGGCACCCAAGAATTCCAAACCCATTTTCGACATCCACAATACCCTGCCACTCAGGTCATGAATGATCAAAACTCCAGGCATCAGATGCTCAACTGACGCAATTTGCTCTATTTGTTGCTGAAAACCAGAGGGATGTTTGGCTACTTTCATGTCTCAATCACTGCTTTCTTATGAATGCCCATGATCAAAAGGTAAAAAGATAAATAGAAATAAAATCACAAAAATGGACTGAGTTTATAAATGCACTCTATTTCAGTTGATTACTTTTTCAACATCAGACCAGCAAAAAAAATACAGAGGAATTTGTCGGAACTTACTTTAAATTACAGCTATTTACTTTCCTAATTAACCTTTACTTATTTCAGTGGGAACTATTTACTGATTCTATCAAATAGAGTATGGATAAATCAGCAATATTAAGAAAGTCCAAAACTATCTCATGACGCCTATCCCTTGTCCTTCAAAACCGGGGAATAATAATTTTTTGTTTTCAATCTGAAGATGGCGTTCTGCAAGCTCCGAGAAAATACTCCTGAAATCAGTAGTTACAGCCAGATCCCTTCCATCTTCCAGATTTTCGGGCGCAAGGGTATCCACTTTCCCATGTACAAACCCTCCGTTTACATGATTTCCAAGGATAAAATTGCAGGAGGCTCGACCATGATCAGTACCACCTGTACCATTTTGTTTAACCGTTCTCCCAAATTCAGTCATGGTCATTACAGTAAGATCATCCTGATAAATTTCCATATCCTTCCAGAATGCCATGATGCTCTGACTCAGATCAGTCACATTTCTGGCAAATACCCCATTTGCTGTACCTTGATTAAAATGGGTGTCCCAGCCTCCTGATTCAGCAAATGCAACTTCCAGTCCCACATCCATTTTAATCAGCTGAGCGATCTGTTTCAATGAATTACCCAACGGACTTGTAGGATAAATAACACCATTAGCAGGTTTATAACTTCTCACATCAGTCTTCTGGAGCATTTTAACCGCATCAAAACTGTCTTTGCCGGTGGATTTTAATAATCCTGAAGCAGTTTGGTCATAAAGCTCCTCAAAGCTTTGTGAAATGCGGTTAGTACTCATCGGATTACCCCGCATCTGGATTGAAAAATCCTGCAGATTGCTGATTGCCAAAGCTGGCATTTCTCCATAAAAAGACCGCGGCAAGGATGAGGTCAGACTCACCGCCTGAAAGGGTGTTGCTTCATGCCCGAGCAGGCCTACAGCCCTGTTCAGCCAGCCACTGGTAGTACCTTTATTAAAAGGTGTTCCCGATTCCATATAATCCTGTGCATCAAAATGTGAACGCGTAGTATTGGGTGAACCGATTCCATGAACGATTGCCAGACGTTTTTCACGAAATACAGATTCAAAGGCCTGCATGGAGGGATGTAAACCAAAACGACCATCCAGATCAATCAATGAAGGGATATTCCCCGCTTTTGATGCCTGCATATATAAGCCTGGCCTGGCGGATTTCAGGAATTGATCATTAAATGGACTAACTGCCATTAAACCATCCATTGCACCGCGTTGAAATATGCTTACCAGAATTTTTCTTCTTTTAAAAAGTGTCGGTTCCTTCACAAGGTTCGCTGCCTGAGCCATAAAAGCGGGTATTCCGCCAATACCAATCCCAAAAAGAGTGAGCCCTCCTGCTTTTAAAAATGCTTTTCTTGAAATCATAATCTGATAATTTTATATCATTTCCTTTGAAACTCCGGCGAACCTAAAATCACCCCAACTACCTGTGCAAGCATCAGATTACCAGTACTTGGCGATTGCCCCTGAAAGTTTAACCTATTCCCTGACATGTCTTTCCTAGCCTTTGGCTCAGTTCCATCACTCATTTGTTCCACATCCTCATTTACCATTATTGGCTTGGGTTGTTGCACTACACTTTGTGATGCCGCCTTTTCAACTTTCTTAATAAGCTCTGGATCGTTTAGCATAGGAATTAAACGGGCAATTGTTTTTTCGGAATCCCGCTCCGGCAGAATTAATTCACTATACTGATTCAAAGCAGACTCAGAACTTTCAGGTTCCCTGTTTTTATTCAATTCAAGCAAATTCATTCTGACTCCTGGAATCCGCTGAGCAGCAAGTGCCAGACCAAAATTCATCCTGTTTAGCAATGAGCCCGTATTGATCCAGTATTGTCCCTTATCCGGAAAACCTGTAGGTGCCTGATAATAATACATTTTCTGCCCCATTCTACTGATCCAGCTGTTTAACTGAAAGGGTTGATTGACTTCTGCATTTAAGCCTCGGACTGCGCTAACAGCCAGTTCAAAGGGAGATTTCGTTTTCCCGCGAATTGCCTCAGCGGACCAGAATTCAGGGGAAGTTACCATGCGCATCAGTATCGCGGAGATATCACCATCCTTTTGCTTAAACGTTTCTGCCATCTTCTCAATCAGAGTTTCTGATGGGTTATCATTTACAAAGCGGACAGCTATTTTACGGGAGATGAACTTTGCTGTTGAAGCATGACTTGCCAGCATTTTTAAAAGTTCGAGACCTTCTTCATATCCGGAATTTGCTGGAAATTTTCTACCCAAAACCACTTTTTCGCCCCTGTCATGTCTGTTTGCCGCAAATAGAAAATCACCATCAATTACAAAGCCTCTTTTCTTCAGGTTCTCCTCTCCTGCTTTTTCAATCATATTTCTCAATGGATTTCCATAAGCATTATCCATGGGGTAAACCGACCAGCCGGTGAGAACCCGAGCTGCCTGAGTTACATCCGATTGGGTATAACCTCCATCAACTCCCATGGTATGCAGCTCCATCAATTCACGTGCATAATTTTCATTCAAACCTTGATTTTTTCTGTTCTGCTCTACTTTTTTCAATGCCTGTGCCCTTGTTGAATTAGTATCGGCTATTTGCATCCTCGCCCTGGCCAATGCCTGATTCCTGGCAACATCATTTATGGGCATTGAAGTACTCTCACTTGTCCCAGAACTACTGAAATTGTCGAGAAAGAAAAGCATAGCAGGAGATTTAGCCGTGGCAATGAGCAAAGTTTCAAAACTCCCGAACACATTTGGCCTGATTACATCTCTTTCATAAGCCGGGATATATTCAGCACAGCTACTTTTGGTGATCGAAACGTTAAAATGGTTGAACCAGAAATCCGTTAACACTTCCTGAACCTGGTTATTACTGTATACGGCTCTTAAAATTTTTTGATTAAAAAGCTGCCTGAACAGTTCTGCCTGTGGCCTATAGCCCTTATCACGCATATATTCTGCCAAAGTTGCACGGTACTTCTTCATGTCAGAAAGATTAACTGAATCCTTGTCAATCAGTCCGTCCTTTATCGCCATCCTTAAAATCCGGGCATTCTTAGGAAAGAGTTTTACCACTTCTGCATTGCTAAGATTGATTGCATCATATGAACTCAGTCTTTTATTCAGCTCATCTTCCTTCAGTCCGGCGGCCAATTGCTGAGAAAACCATTTCTCCAACCCCATATTAACGAGTGCATCTATATCTCCGGGACGGGCTCCAAATGTAAAACGACTCAATAAATGAGCGGCAGCCTGACGTTCGGTCAAACCAGCCTTTTTATAAGGAAATTTGGTCCTTTCAGCTTCAGTATTTTTATATGAAGAACAGATTATAACGCAAAACGCAAGAATAACGGGCAGATAAAAGTATTTAAGGATATTTTTCATCTATTTATTTTTTGTTTTTAAAGGCGATGAAGCTATCATGATTTTTAATATTTATGCCTCTGCGGGCATTGGCAAAACCATGATGGTTTCATACTATTCAGCTGGATTTCTTTGTTATGACTATCCAAATCGTCCATGGATTAATTATTACAGAAATAATTGCTGTACTTCTGTCCGGGAGAAATTGTATTTAGAAATTTATCCAAAATTTAGTGAAATTTCATAAAATAAACTTTCCGGCCAGCTAAATAAGATCCTGCATTATTATTTAAACATCTTCCCCGAATTCTCCGGCAAATAAATTAAATTCATATTTTACCACAGAAACTGACATTAATACCGGTCTGAAGATCGATTTTATTGGAACCTAAATCAAAGAATAAAGATGAAGATCAAATACATCATTTTAGCTGCTCTTTTTATAAGTGTAACCATTCATGCCAATGCACAAATTGCAGGTAAATGGAGTTTAGAAAAGGCTAATTCCTGGCAAAAAGAGCATCCGTGGATTACTGGAGCGAATTTCATCCCAAGTACAGCAATCAATCAGCTGGAAATGTGGCAGGTATCCAGTTTTGACCCGAAAACTATCGATCGTGAACTGGGATGGGCTGAAGGAATTGGTTTTAATACAATGCGTGTGTATTTACATAGTCTGGCCTATAAACAAGACCCTGCAGGCTTTAAAGGCAGAATTGATGAATACCTCAGGATTGCTGATAAACATAAAATCAAAACCATTTTTGTGTTTTTTGACGATTGCTGGAATAAGATTGGATTTATTGGAAAGCAACCTGATCCAAAACCCGGAATACATAATTCGGGCTGGGTTCAGGATCCCGGGGATCCAAATTATAGAGAAACAGAGAACTTTCCTGCACTTGAAACCTATGTTAAAGACGTAATACGTCATTTCGCTAAAGATAAGCGTATTCTTCTCTGGGATCTTTATAACGAGCCCGGCAATTCGGGTAAACTGGATACCTCTCTGCCTTTATTAACAAAGGTTTTTGAATGGGCAAGGCAAGTCAATCCTGAGCAGCCCATATCTGCAGGTCTCTGGAGGTGGGATTTTGAAAAGCTGAATGCATTCCAGGTCCTGAATTCCGACATCATAACCTACCATGACTATGAAGCAGCAGAATGGCATAAAAGAGTATTGCAGGTATTGAAGACCCATGGCAGACCGCTGATATGTACCGAATATATGGCCCGGACCAATAACAGCACTTTCGCCAATACCATGCCTATGCTGCAAAAAGAGAATATTGGAGCAATTAATTGGGGACTGGTTTCAGGAAAAACAAATACCATTTATGCCTGGGATAAACCCGTTAAGGATGGTGCTCAGCCTGAAGTATGGTTCCACGACATTTTCTGGCCGGATGGCAGACCGTATCGTAAGGAAGAAACAGATCTCATCAAAAAACTGAATAACAAATAAGTACCTGAATCTGATTAAAGGATTATTTTTGTAGGATATAAGTATCCCTGATTATAAGATATGAACATAATTTCAGTTAATCCGGCAAACGGACAGGTAATTCAATCATATCAGACGCATAATAAGGAGGAAGTCAGTACCATCATAGCTGACACTCAACATGCCTGGGAAAAATGGAAAGAAACGCCCTTCTCATTACGGGGTAAACTTTTGCATGCAGTAGCTAAAATTCTGCGAACTAGAAAAGAAGATCTTTCAGTGCTTATGGCCCTTGAAATGGGTAAACCATTAGAAGGCGGAAGGGCAGAAATTGAAAAATGCGCAGATGTATGTGAATATTATGCTAAAAACGCTGAGCAATTCCTAAAAGATGAACCTTGTGCAAGCGATGCATCGAAAAGCTATGTAAGTTATCAGCCTCTGGGTATTGTGCTGGCGATCATGCCCTGGAATTTTCCGTTCTGGCAGGTTTTTCGTTTTCTTGCACCTGCATTGATGGCCGGTAATGCTGCTTTATTGAAGCATGCTTCCAATGTTTTTGGCTGTGCAGTTGAAATTGAAAATATAATTATTGAGGCAGGCATTCCAGAAAACCTCTTCCGCACGCTGCTCCTTCCCGGAAATGAAGTAGATCAGGTGATTGAAAATCCACTCGTTCGGGCAGTAACACTTACAGGAAGCACTGAAGCGGGTAAAAAAGTAGCGGCAAAAGCTGCCTCCTTACTCAAAAAATCAGTTCTGGAGCTTGGCGGAAGTGATGCCTATCTGATTCTGGAGGATGCTGATCTTGAGCTTGCTGCAGAAAGCTGTGTAAATAGCAGATTGATCAACAGCGGGCAAAGCTGTATTGCTGCAAAACGATTTATAGTCGTTAAGTCTGTTGAAAAGGAGTTTACTGAACTATTCAGACAAAAAATGGCTTCAAAACTTATGGGCGATCCGATGGATAAAAGTACTGATATCGGTCCGCAGGCCAGGCCTGATCTGAGAGATGAACTTCATCAGCAAGTATTGAATAGCATTGAACTTGGTGCTAAATGCATTCTGGGTGGTGAAATACCTCCAGGGGTACATTCCTTTTATCCTCCAACTATACTGACTGAAGTAAAGAAAGGCATGCCTGCTTATGAGGAAGAACTTTTCGGTCCTGTGGCAGCAATTATTGTTGCCAGCGATGAAGATGATGCTATTCGTATCGCCAATGATACCCCATTTGGTTTGGGGGCTGCTGTATTCACAAAAGATTTAAAACGGGGAGAAATAATAGCCGCCCAGCATTTGGAAGCAGGATCCTGCTTTGTCAATGCTCTCGTCAGATCAGATCCGCGTTTACCTTTTGGAGGAATTAAAGAATCCGGATATGGCCGGGAGCTTGGAATATATGGCATCAGAGAATTTGTAAATATTAAAACAGTCTATATGAGATAAAAGCGGAAAGGTGAAAGCTGAAGGTTTAGAGCTATAAGAACGAATCAGATCTCAGAATCATACCTCATATTTATCTACCCACCCATAATTTACCCCATTCTGACCATCCGCTTAAGCAAAATCCCTATCTTTGCAAATAAATACAACAGGCCATCATTTGGCCCAAATTTTCAATGAGTAAAAAAGGAAGAGTTCTGGTTGCAATGAGTGGAGGAGTGGATAGTTCTGTTGCTGCGGTTATGCTGCATGAGCAGGGCTATGAAGTAATCGGCCTGACCATGAAAACCTGGGATTA
>CAZTRY010000024.1:0-7074 GCA_964616525.1 uncultured Sphingobacterium sp.
AACCAGAATAAAAAGGTATATTTTGGAGTCTATGCTGGAGGACATCTGATTGAATGGGATCCATACAAACCCTGGGTGCCTACAAAACTGGATGATAAGGGATCAAACCCCCTTCATCTTGCTACGGTTTCACCCGACCTAATCCGCCCCTACCGGATCATAGCGCACCCGGACGGCAAGACCATTATTATGGGCGGGACACCACAGTATGGAGCCACAGGTGGCGGACTGCTATTTTATGATAACCAGGCAAAATCAAAAACCTTGTTGAAAGACACTGAAGTTGTTAAAGACCAAACCAGCATGAGTCTGGTACCATTGCCAAATGGAAAACTGCTGGGGGGCACTACCACATCACCGGGTACCGGCGGGGAGAAAAAAGCAAAAGAAGCTCTGCTGTATATTATGGACATGGCCAGCAAAAAAATTGAATGGCAGGAGCCGGTATTTCCAGGAGTACAGGAGTACAGTGAAATGCGAATGATGCCCGATGGACTTGTTTATGGGATTACTGATAAGCGGAAGTTCTTTGTTTTTAATCCTGAGGCCAGACAGGTGATTTTTACAAAAGATATTTTTTCTGAATTCGGACCCACAACCGCAGAACAAAGTCCGAGGATATTTGTCATGGGTCCGAAGAATGAAGTTTATATACTATTTGCAAAAGGAGCAATCGTACAGGTTTTACCGAAGAGCTACGAAATGAAGCTGATAGCTACTGCTCCCGGACCGATCAAAGCTGGGGGAGATTATGCTCATGGCCGGATATTCTTTGTATCAGGCTCTCATTTAATGAGTTACAAACTAAAATAAGTTCAAATTCATCAGAAATCACATATTATCATATCCAATCTATGAAACATATAATCCGCTATTGCCTGGCCATTCTGGCACTTACTGCAATTTCACAAATCAGTTTTGCGCAACGCCAGTATGGTGGTTTCTATACCAGGGAAAAGATTCAAAACCTTAGAAACAACTGCAATAAATACGATTGGGCAAAGGAATTGAAAAGCGCTGTTATCAATAATGCGAAAAACTTTGTCAATAAAAGTGATGATGAGATTTGGTCCTTAGTGCCGGGACAGAATACTCCCCGTGGTATTGATGTCACACTCGACCGTATTGCAAAAGGTCCTAAAGTTTTAGGCTGTTTAAAATGCGGGCTGGATGTACTTAAATTCGGTAATTATCCCTATGAACCTGAATTTGAGGATAAACCATGGAAACTAACCTGTCCCTCCTGCAAAAGTGTATTTCCAACGAATGATTTTGGTAAATTTTATGCGAGTGCACTTGATGAAAGGGGTCAGTTTGATGTAACAAAAGGCGACAAAAGTCTGCTTTTCAACACCGCCCATCCCGATCCTTCCGATCCACTGCATAAGTATGGCGTAGACGATGGGTATGGATTCATTGATCAGAATGGTCGCGCCCACCGCTTTATTGGATATTATGTTTGGAAAAAATGGGATTATATCAGCAAAGGCCTGGCAGATTTGGCTGAAGCATATCTTTATACCGGCGATAAAATATATGCCCGCAAAGCTGCAATTATCTTAGATCGTATCGCTGATGTTTATCCTGAGATGGATTGGAAACCCTATGCCGACAAAGGCTGGTATCATTCTGATGGTGGACGCAACATGGGCAAAATACATGGATCCATCTGGGAAACCCAGATTATCACCTCTTTTGCTGATTCGTATGATAAAATCATAAGCGGCACTCTTGACAATAATGAATTATACAGCTTCCTGAAAAAACAATCCGAAAAATATAAAATCGGCACTAAGGGGACCCGGGCACTATTAATGCAAAATATCGATGACGGACTTCTGAGAACGGCATATAAAGCTGTGTTGTCAACACATATCAGAGGTAATCAGGGAATGCACCAGTTAACTCTTGCAACCTGTGCAATTGCACTGGATTCGCAACCGGAAAGTAATTTATGGATCGACTGGATCTTTGCTGCGGATGGCGGAAATATACCGGGCCTCATGATCTCAACGTTCGACAGGGATGGCACCTCCAATGAAGGCGCTCCGGGTTATACCCTGATGTGGGGCAGACTGATTACTCAGGTTGCTGAAAAACTTCAGGGCTATCCCGCATACACGAAACATAATATTATTAAAGAATTCCCTCAGTTCAATACTACGTTTCTTGCGGCATACAGGATGGCTGCCCTTGGTATTGCCATTCCGAATATGGGCGACAGCGGCTCAACAGGAACGGTCAGCAATGGTTATGCTGACCCCAAATTTATTGCCAAGGGGTATATTTTCACAAAAGATCCTGAATTTGCCAAAGCTGCTTACCTATCCAATAAAAATTCGGCAGATAAACTTGGCAGGGATATCTTTTCGAAAGATCCGGATGCAATCAGTCGGGAGATACAAAAAATAGCCGAACCTCTTGGACCAAGACCGCAGGGAGGATATTTAATGAGTGGTTTCGGACTTGCATTATTGGAAAACGGGGTCGGGAATAATGGAGTAGCCATTGCCAGTAATTTTGGAAGAACCATCATGCATGCGCATCCCGATCTGATGAATTTTGATCTCCTTGCTTTCGGTAAATGGCTTGCACCAGATCATGGATATCCGGAATTCGCGACTAATATTCCAAGCAATCGCGACTGGACAGGAAGTACGGTATCGCATAACCTCGTCTTTGTAAATGAAAAGCCCCAGAAAGAAATTTGGGGTGGACATACCCGATTATTTAAACAACTGAAAGGCTTTGGCGTTTTTGAAATCGATGGGCAGAAAGCCTACCCTGAAACGAAAACCTATCAAAGAACTATGTTTCTGGTGGATGCAGAATCAGGTGAGAACAATTCCTATGTCATTGATATTTTCAAGGTGGATGGTGGTAAAGACCATTTATACAGTTTCCATGGCCCTCCCGGAGAAATCAGCACCTCAGGACTTAATTTAACAGCACAAAAATCAGGAACCTATGCCGGCGAAAATATTGAGAAAGGAATTGCAGCCAATGGTTTTCCACAGGGTTATTCTTTCTTCTACAACGTAAAAAAGGATTTAAGTCCGGCCTCCGGATTCATGGTCGACTGGAAAACCGAAACAGGCTACCGTGGCACAAAGGCAGACGATAACATCCATTTAAGGATGCATACACTCAGCCAGGCAAATGATGTTGCACTTGCTGATGGAGATCCACCTCAGAACAAGGCAGGGAATCCAAAAAAACTGGGCTATGTATTGATGCATAGAAAAGGAGAGGATCTGAAGAGTACTTTCATCTCCGTATTTGAACCTTACCGCCAGAATCCTTTCATTAAATCAGTGAAACGCATCGACAATGGGGATGAATCACAGATTGCATTGCAAATTGAGCATACCAACGGCACTATTGATCAAATTTTATACAATCCTGATGCCGGTAAACTGATGAAGCTACCTATAAATGTCAGTATGACCGGGAATATTGGATTCCTGAGGACAAAAAACAATCAGCTAAGTAAGGCTGTTCTTGTCAATGGTACTGCATTAAACTCCGGGGATTTGAATCTTAAATCCGGAGGGCAGATAAAAGGCCAGATCGTTAAGATGAATAAAAACCCTTCTGGTAGTGGCTGGGTACTGGTTGATCAGATTCTTCCGGAAAATGGCAGTCTGACTGGTGAGCAACTGATCATTTCAACTAATGGAGAAAGAGATGCGACCTACACCATTAAAAGTGTGAAAAGAGAAGGAAAATATACCCGGATAGATTGCGGACCAATCACCTTTGCAATGGGATTAAAGAGTAATCCAACAGCAGACCCGAAAGATCCGTACAGCAATTATATCTATGAATTTGAGGAAGGAGCTGCATTCAGCATTCCAACACATATAGAATGGTCATCTAAAAAGTAAAACATGGGAACAAAAAATTTTAACAGAAGACAGTTTGTTACTGCTGCTTCTCTGGGCTCACTGGCCGCCATAAGCTCAATCAGCCCGGCAATTGCCTTGGAATTGAATTCTGAGTCAAACTATTCCAAAAAAGAAAAACCTACCTGGAAAAAGATTGGGAATACTATTTATGGGGCTAAGGCCGATGAAACCGGACCTATTGGTGGAGGAAAAGGCTATTCAAAGGTTATTACTAGCGGTGATTATACTGTAGACAGTCTGGAATCACTGATTGAAGCCCTGGCTAAAGCGAAATCGGGACAAGTTGTATTCATTCCCGGAGATAAGATTATTGATATGACGACCTTTATCTATATCGATAAGATCATGCTGAAGATTCCCGGCGGAGTAACCCTTGCGAGCGACCGGGGGCATAATGGTTCGGCCGGAGCACAGATTACAAGTGATAGCCTGGATACACCGGGGATGATCTCAATCGAAGGACCGGGAGTACGGATCAGCGGTATCAGGCTGCAAGGTCCTAACTCAAAACGATACCTCGACCATCATAAAAGAGCATTTGGCCCCGGAGGCCCTGGCCATACCTATTATTATAAATTTCCTACATCAAGAGGAATAATCACCAAATTTGGAAATCTGGAAATAGACAATTGTGAGATTTCGGCTTTTGCCAATGCAGGGGTCAGCTTGCAGAAAGGTACCGGAAGCCATATTCATCATAATCTGATTCATAAATGCCAGTACAACGGACTTGGTTATGGGGTTAGCCATGATGAAGCCAGTTCAACGATTGAATTCAACCATTTCAATGAAAACCGCCATTCATTGGCCGGGACAGGCAGACCTGGTTGCGGATATATTGCCCGTCATAATGTGGAACTGGGTATCTCATTGAGCCATAACTTTGATATGCATGGTGGCCGCGACCGAAAAGACAATACAACAATTGCCGGCACAACCATGGAAATGTATAATAATACCTTTCTGGGTCCTCAGAAGGCGGTTGTGATCCGTGGTGTACCTCAGGACAAATGCGATGTGCACCATAACTGGATGCCAACTCATAAAGATGCAGCATCTGCGGTCAGGGCGGAGGAAAAAACTTATACCACCAATAACCTTTATGCAGATGGGAATGTTGCCTGATCTGATTTAAGCAATTAAAATGAAAGCTCTTTCAATCGATGGAAGAGTTTTTTTATTCAGGCTTCCGCCGGAATAAAAAAGTATTAAAACTTGATTTCTTTTAAAGCACAGCTAATGAGAACAAAATACCTGTATTTCCTTTCAAGATTATCAGCAATACTGCTTATTGTCCTGCTGAGTACATCTATTACTTCGGCACAAGAGAAGAAAGAACTAATTATCGCCACTTTCGGCAATTCCACTACAGCACCGAGAAAAGGGATTGAGAAGGTTTATGCTGTCAGAATACATGAGGAATTAGCGGCAGCTGGGATACCGAATAAAGTAATTAATTCTGGAGTTGGAAGCAATCATACCGGCTCGGTAAAGGATAATGATCGCCCTAAAATTGAGCATGGGATGGACAGGTTTGAAAAGGCGGTATTAAGCCATAACCCTGATTGGGTAACACTCAACTTCGGGCTCAATGATGCTTACCAGGATAAGGGAGATGGTACCGCATCACGCATTCCCCTTGAAGCTTTTATTGCTAACCTGACACACTTCATTACTGAGATTAAAAAAATTAATGGCAAAATTATACTTCTGACCCCTAACCCACTAAGTTCAAAACTTGAACCATTCAGGCATGAGCGACTGAAGCTTTACAGGGATGCGGTAATCAAACTGGCAAAATCTGAGCATGTTGAGCTGATCAATTCATGGAAAGTCTTTGGAAAATATGTCCGTAAGAACCCTGGAGGCATGGAAGGACTTTTGCCCGATGGCCTCCATCCGATGGATACCGGTCATAAGCTGATTGCTGATGAAATAGTGAAAATCATAAAAAAGGGGAACCGCTAATTTTGGTTTAATTGTTCTTCGACCAAAAGAGGGTCGTATGTTTATAGAAACGTCATTAAACCGTGTTATCGGACTCTGAGGGAGTCGTATGTGAGAATTTCAATTACCTGCGACCACCTTCGGGATCGGAATTTCCCTATTAATGTAATGCTATAAACATTGACCCATTCAGGGTCAGTAGAAATATAATCGAATAGTTTAAAGGACCTGTTAAAATCAAAGTCGGAACATCTTTTTTGCGTTGCTGTAAAGGATCTTTCGTTCAATCTCTTTACTTGCAGAAAGTTTCCTGATCGCTGCAATGGTTCCTGCACCCTGACATGCCGGCCCATGACCTGCATAATCATCACAATCACTGCCATACAAAAGTTTATCCTGATGTTTACTCAAAAAAGCACGTGCATGATCTTCATCTCTGGTCATGGAACTCAGTCCGGAACCTCCCGAGATGTCGCCATACATATTCGGGTAATCGCTCATTAATCGGTCAGTTAAGCCTCCTGCAGTTACCTTACCCCGGGGGTATAAAATATTCTGATCTGTATGATTCTTATCAATATTGGCCCAGAAGGTTTGAGAATGTCCTAAAAAATTGACTTTGGGGAACTTTTCAAGCATTTTATGGAAACGCTCAAAGCCGCGATTATACATATTGTATTGCCAGTGCATTAATACGGGCACGTCATATTCCTGCGCAAGCTGATAGATCCTTTGCATTTCAGGAGAATCACAATCCACATTAAATTTTAACTCTCCGATCATTTTGGCACCTAATTTCAAGTACTTTTCAATTTCGGGAATAGCCCCTGGAAAATCAGGCACCTCGCAAGCCCCGAAAAGCATTTCAGGAGCACGGTCTTTGGCATATTGGTAACAAACCTCATTTCCTCCTGCCTTAACCTGCAGACCATTACTTACCCCATAATGTGTCGACCCATAATTCAGGGGTCTACCTCCCGGCAGAAGTATGGTGGTCGTAATTCCCATCATCCGCTGATGGGCCAGCATTTTATCCTGAGTTCTTCCCGCGTAATCCGTATGCTGATGTATATCAATGATTGGTTCAGAAGGCTGAAGTTCTGCTCCATTGAGTTTCAATGTATATCCTGCAAGCAGCAAACCTGTTCCTGCAATAAAATGGCGGCGGTTGATTGTATTTTTTGTTTCCATAATAACGTTTACGTACCCAATTTACATA
>CAZTRY010000024.1:7174-14522 GCA_964616525.1 uncultured Sphingobacterium sp.
TCCCTCAGTCACCTGTATTTTACAGTCAATGTAGGTCACATTACCCAAATCTTAATTAACTTTATCTCCTCAATTAAAACTATGAAAGCAGTAAAAGCATATGCCGCTCAAAGTGCGGAAAGTCCATTGGCACCCTGGCAATTAGACCGCCGTGAACCGGGAGCAGAAGATGTTGAAATCGAAATTCTTTATTGTGGTGTTTGCCATTCAGATATCCATACAGCCCGCAATGAATGGCGGGGAACAGTATATCCGGCAGTACCGGGTCATGAGATCGTTGGAAAAGTCACAAGGGTAGGAGAATCTGTTAAACGCTTCAAAACTGGTGATACTGTTGGTGTTGGTTGCTTTGTAGACTCATGCGGACATTGCAGCAATTGCAATGACTATCTGGAACAATATTGCGAAAACGGACATACTCAAACTTATAATTCCCTGAGTCAGGATAAAAAATCAATTACCCTTGGCGGATATTCTACACATATCGTGGTCAGGGAACGGTTTGTACTCAGTGTCTCCGACAAACTGCCCTTGGCGAATGTTGCACCCCTACTATGTGCCGGGATTACCACATACTCTCCAATCAAACACTGGAATGTAAAAAAGGGTGATAAACTGGCGGTTCTGGGTCTTGGCGGATTAGGTCATATGGCAGTTAAAATTGCAGCTTCAATGGGTGCGGAAGTCACTGTATTGAGTCGTTCAAAAAATAAAGAAAAGGACGCGAAACGTTTGGGTGCCACACATTTTAAACTCACTTCGGACCCTGCAGTAATGAAATCACTGGCTTCAAGTTTCAATTTCATTATTGATACTGTCTCTGCAGATCATGATTACAACGAATATCTTGCACTACTTCGTTCCAATGGCGTGATGATTCTATTGGGTGCTCCACCTAATCCTGCCGATGTATCTGCCTTTCAACTAATCGGCGGACGCCGGAGTCTGGTAGGTTCACTGGTTGGAGGCACTAAAGAAACCCAGGAAATGCTGGATTACTGTGCCGAACACAATATTAGTTCAGATATCGAACTGATCAACATTGACCAGATCAATGAAGCCTATGAACGAACACTTAAAGGTGATGTTCATTATCGCTTTGTGATAGACATGAAATCACTCAAATAAGCTTAAATTCGTCTGAATATTTAATTAGTTTGTAAATATTACCTAAAAAAACCATTAGAAATGAATAAGAAATTCCATGTTTTTGCCGCTAGTGCAGCAATTATTTTTACTTCTTACAGCAACAATGCCAGGGCATTTGCACATTATAACTCAATTCAGGACACCACCAAAGCTCCTGTAGAGAAATTAGCTCCGAACAATAATTATTCACCTGCATTTGCAGGTCAAACAAGAATTGCAGGTACCAAAACCAAAACTGCGCTGGATGTGAAAGTACTTGCCGAAGGATTGAAAAGACCATGGGGCATCACTGTGCTTCCTGACGGACGATTACTGATTACAGAAAAAACCGGGACAATGAAAATTGTCACCACAGCCGGAAAAGTAAGTGAGCCAATTACCGGTTTACCGGAAGTAAATTCAGGTGGTCAGGGAGGTTTACTAGGTTTAACGATTGATCCTGCTTTTTCAAAAAACAGAATTGTCTATTGGGTTTTCTCTGAAAAAACAAGTACAGGAAACCTGACTGCTGTTGCAAAAGGAACACTTTCTTCGGATGAGAAAAAAATGGAAAATGTAAATGTCATTTACAGAGCAGATCCCGCTCACCCAAGCATGGGCCATTACGGTGGCAGAATCCTTGTCGACAAAACAGGAAATTTACTGGTTACTACCGGGGAACGTTCTTCATTGGAAACCAGACCACAGGCACAATATTTAACATCGGCCAATGGTAAAGTTTTACGCATAACCAAAGATGGCAAACCAGCACCGGGCAATCCTGTTTGGGGCGCTGGAGCGAAACCTGAAATTTATTCTTATGGCCATAGAAACGTACAGAACCTTGCATTTCATCCGGTAACAGGTGATATCTGGACTGCAGAATTTGGTCCGATGGGCGGTGATGAGCTTAACCTGGTTAAACCCGGCAAAAACTATGGCTGGCCAACCATTACCTATGGTCTGGAGTACAGCGGAGCCAAGGTGGGTGATGGAATACAGCAAAAGGAAGGTATGGAGCAACCTGTTTACTACTGGAATCCATCTATATCTCCAAGCGGTATGTCTTTCTATTCAGGCAGCATGATTCCTGAATGGAAAAACAATCTTTTTATTGGTGCGCTGAGTGGCAAGCATATCTTAAGATTGGTAATTAAAGACAATAAAGTTATTGGAGAAGAAAGATTGCTTGCAGATCAAAATCAACGTTTCAGATCAACAATGCAAGGCAAAGATGGTGCACTTTATGCTATTACTGATGAAGGAAGACTTTACAGAATAGCTAAAAAATAATTATTTTTTCTTCCAATTCATGAAACAAAAAAAACCGGAGATTCATCCGGTTTTTTTGTTTCAAAATGCCCTGAACCATAAAACTTAAAATAAAATTGAGCATATTTATTTTTCAATCGCATACATAGTTCATGAGATCATTTATCCTTCATTTCAAATCAGCAATCCTCGGCTTGGTTTTATTCCCTTTACTCACATTTGCTCAGGAAAACGATTTTAAAAATTATACACAGAACCTCGAAGGAACTGATCTGAAATTTGACATGATCGCCATTCCTGGTGGAAGTTTTCTTATGGGTAGTCCGTCAACTGAGCCGGGCAGGCGACCAGATGAAGGTCCGCAACATCAGGTAAAGATCAGTCCGTTCTGGATGGGGAAGCATGAAGTTACCTGGGACTTATTTGAACCTTTCGTTTACAAAAATCAGGAGATCAGTCGCAGTAAAGCACCACTTAAACAGCAGGTTGATGCCTTAACCCGTCCAACAAAACCCTATGTAGACATGACCTGGGGAATGGGTAAAGAGGGTTTCCCGGCGATAGGAATGACCCAGTACTCAGCCATTCAATTCTGCAAATGGCTATATGCAAGAACCGGTGATTTTTACAGGCTACCAACTGAAGCCGAGTGGGAATATGCCTGCAGAGCGCAGACGAATGGTGCTTACTCAATGCCTGCCGAATCAAAACTTGACGAATATGCCTGGTACAAGGCAAACAGTGGCAACAAAACTCATACAGTAGGAGAAAAAAAGCCTAATCCCTGGGGATTATTTGATATGCATGGAAATGTCACCGAGTGGACCTATGACCAGTATAAACCCGATACCTATACAAAATTTTCCGGCACAATCGCCCAGGATCCGGTAGTGCCTTTTGTGACTTTATATCCTAATTCTGTAAGGGGAGGATCATATGAAGACCCCGCCACAGATCTGCGCTCTGCAAGCCGCAGAGGATCACAAGCAGAATGGAAACAAATAGACCCCCAGATTCCGAAAAGTAACTGGTGGTTAACAGGAGGTACATTTGTTGGAATCCGCGTAGTGCGGCCACTTGTACCACCTTCCAAGGAAGAAATTGAAGCATATTATAATCGTGAACCCATAGCTGACTTTTAATTCAAATTATTCATAACATGAAAAACGAAACTTCTAAAACCAAACAAAGAAGGGATTTTCTAAAAACCTCTGCCATCTTAACCGGTGGTGCATTATTAAGTGGAATTCCTCTTGCAGGTGCCTATGCGAGCGGCTCCGACATCATTAAAATTGCCCTGATAGGCTGCGGCAGCCGTGGAACAGGAGCTGCATTTCAGGCACTAAGCACTAAGTTCAATCTTAAGCTGGTAGCTATGGCAGATGCTTTTCCGGATAAACTCGCTAAAAGCCATCAGACTTTATTGGCAAAATTCGGTGGCGAAAAAATCAGTGTTCCGGATGATAAAAAATTTGTTGGCTTTGATGGATATATAGCAGCAATGCATGATGCTGATGTTGTCTTGCTTTGTACTCCTCCGGGATTCAGACCTGCTCATTTTGCTGAAGCGGTAAAACAAAATAAACAGATTTTCATGGAGAAACCGGTAGCAACTGATTCGCCGGGAATCCGGAGTGTATTGGCTACTGCTGAAGAAGCCAAGCGTAAAAAACTAAATGTAGTTGTGGGGCTCCAGCGTCATTATCAAAAAAATTATCGCGAGATTATCGACAGGGTACATCAGGGAGGTATCGGAGATGTTATCTCCGGACAAGTGTACTGGAACAGCGGCGGGGTATGGGTAAATCCGCGCCAGCCAAACCAAACTGAGATGGAATATCAAATGAGAAACTGGTATTATTTCAACTGGCTTTGCGGTGATCATATTGTTGAACAGCATGTACATAATATCGACGTAGCTAACTGGGTAAAAAATAAATATCCGGTTTCAGCATACGGTGCAGGTGGTCGCTTTTTAAGAACAGGAAAAGATTATGGGGAGATTTATGACAGTCATTCAATAGAATTCGTTTACGATGATGGCAGTGTTATCTCAAGTCAGTGCCGCCACTATACAGGAGGTGCAAACCGGGTCGACGAATCCTTCCAGGGTACTAAAGGCCGGGTCTTTCTTGATTCGAACAATATTGGGAAGATCTGGGATCATAAAGGAAAAGCCCTGGTAAACTATGAAGGAAAAGGAGATGCCAATCCTTATCAGACTGAACACGATGAATTATTCGCAGCCATTACTGCCAATCAGTTCAAATTTTCGGATGCAGAAAATGCTGCAAAAAGTACAATGACTGCAATTCTGGGTCGATATGCATCCTATTCAGGTAATGTTGTTAAATGGGATGAAGCCCTGAATTCGGAGATCAGCCTGATGCCTGAACGTCTCGCCTGGGATGCATTGCCAAAAGTTTTACCAAATTTCGATGGCACGTATCCACATGCAATTCCTGGAGTAACAAAAGTGATCTGAGAAGCTTAAAAAGTAAATAATATGAAACGAAGTGAATTTTTAAAAAGCAGCATCATGCTGGGAATTGGCGCTACTGCCGCCAGCTCAAGTCTTGCTGCAGGCATACCGGCAGCCACCAAGGCAGAAAAGACCTTCAATCTGGATTATGCACCCCATGCCGGCATGTTTGCTGCCCATGCCGGAGATAATTTTATTGACCAGATTAAATTCATGCACGACCAGGGTTTTAGAAGCATTGAGGATAATGGTCTGATGAAGCGCCCGGTAGCTTTACAGGAAGAAATTGGAAATACCCTGGCAAAGCTCAACATGACTATGGGAGTATTCGTAGTTGATAAAGGCGGTAATGGTGCAAATACCCTTGCTGCGGGCAAAAAAGAATACATCGACATCTTTTTAAACGGATGCCGCCAGGCTGTGGAAGTGGCAAAGCGGGTCAATGCGAAATGGGCAACTGTAGTTCCGGGTGATTTTGAGCGTGCCCTACCGATTGGCATACAAACAGGAAATGTAATTGAGGCATTGAGACGCGGTGCCGAGATTTTGGAACCACATGGATTAATTATGGTACTTGAGCCGCTCAGCGATACCCCTAACCTGTTCCTCCGCAATTCAGACCAAACACATCTTATCTGTAAAGGAGTAAACAGTCCTTCCTGTAAGATCCTTTATGATATTTATCATATGCAACGAAATGAAGGCAATCTGATTCCGAGCATGGAGAAATGCTGGGATGAAATCGCTTACATTCAGATTGGCGATAATCCGGGAAGAAAAGAACCAGGGACCGGCGAAATCAATTACCGGAATGTATTCAAATTCATTGATGGTAAAGGTTTTAAGGGGGTTCTTGGAATGGAGCATGGAAATGCAATGCCGGGCAAAGAAGGTGAACTGGCATTGATCAAAGCCTATCGGGAAGCTGATAAGTTTAAATAAGCAGGGTTATGTATCAAATCGGTAAGTAACTTAATCCGATGTCCTATATAAAGGAGTAGGATGTTCCAGCTTGCAGGAATAACAAATCATGGTGGAAAGTTCCAGCTTTCGCTTGAACTTTCCACCATATTCCAACAAAACCTTAACATCAATCCACTTTTAAGATCGTTCCCTGAATCGATCTCGTGCCATTATCCTTATTGAAATAATAAACGACTAAAACCCGCTTCTTGTCCAGCTGAACCGGCCAGGTATAGCCGATATCTCCGCTCCCACCATCCTCACGCAAAACAATTTCGGGAGCAGTTTTAAAGTCAGTACACTCCTCATTCAGAATCCGGGCACGAATCCCAAAAGGCTTATGACGATAACCATAAGTAATCAATACCCGCTTATCCGGCAGCCGAAGTGCATTTAATGGATGACCTTTAAATCCCATACCTTCCCATTTGCTAAAAGTTTTGCCACCATCTGTTGAACGGGCTATACAAGCCTGATCTTCATAGCCTGCAGTTCTTAAAAATGCCAGAATATCACCCTTCGGAGTTTCATAAACTGAGGTCTCATTGAAGGAAATTTTATCGTCTACTGCAATAGGTGCCGAATAATTCCAGGTCTGACCCTTATCATCAGAACCGATCAGATGAACAGAGGTTTTGCCCGGAGCATGGCTTGCTGCAACCGCCCAGAAGATTCTTCCGCTCTTTCCTTCATACAGGGCTCCCCGGTTATAGGCCGGAACAGGATTGCCCATCGGATTAATATTGATCTCAGGCTCAATATGAGGTGGATAGATTGGCTGATCCCAGTTCTTCCCTCCATCCTTTGAACGTACCAGATAGCCTCCTAGAAACACAGCACCCCCTGCCAGGAAATGAGGTTTTTTGAGATTTGCCATACCATCGGGACGGAGAAAGGCCCAGCCATAACTGGCACATAACAGAGTGCCGTCACGTAGCTGCAATAAACAGGGATCCTGTGAACCTCCAAATGGGTGTGCATAAATTAACTCAGGCTCTTTGGTCCAGTTCTCTCCATTCTTTGACCTTAGTGATACCAGGTAACTGTTTGGATCAACATGGTTGGTATGACTTTCTCCAAATATCTTACGGTCGGGAGCCCTTCTAAATGCTAAAAGCAACTCCCCATTCGGACGTTTTACAATGGATGGAAAGGAGGAATAGTACTGAGGATCTTCATAAATCATGATGTCTTTGAGCTTCTGAACTCCGGGAACGCTATCCTTCCTTAGAACTAGTTCCGGAAAATTAGTGTTAATGTTGCTTCCAATGGTACCGAAACCATTAGATGTAAGGCATAGCACCAGTACACAAACTTCAAATGCAAGAATTAATTTTATTTTTTTCATAAAAAGGGATTGGAAAGGATAAGTTCTTTCAGCAGATAAAATCTCTTCAGAGAACAAATTAATAAAAAGATGGAGGAAAAATTTATTGAACTGTATATATGATCGAATTTTTGTTTCAGGAGTAATACGTTCCTTCACTCCGTTCAGGATGACAG
>CAZTRY010000024.1:14622-16907 GCA_964616525.1 uncultured Sphingobacterium sp.
CCCCATCTCCAAAACTCATCATTCTGCCTGTTGAAATCATTCATACGATTATCTATTGCTTCTATGCCCTAAAATACTGATATTCAGAAAAGTTTGTAAAAATCGGATTCAATACCTAATCTCAAATCTATGACTGTTCATACTCAAAGTTTATTCAAACATTTTAGCTGTAAGCCGATGAGGATAGCGCTCCTCCTTCTTATTGGAATAATACCTGTTTCCTGCAATAAATCAGACTTTGATAATTTAGCTGTAAAAGGCCTGAAAGAACCTGTAGAAATTATCAGGGATGAATGGGGAGTGAATCATATTTACGCAAAAAATCAGCATGATTTGTTTTTTGCTCAAGGATATGCTGCTGCCAAAGACCGGCTCTTTCAATTCGAAATTTGGCGGAGACAAGCAACAGGCACAGTTGCAGAAATCCTCGGGGAACGGGAATTAAAGCGGGATATTGGTGCCCGTTTATTTAAATTCAGAGGAGATATGAAGCAGGAAATGAATCATTATCATAAAGATGGTGAAGAAATCATTACTTCCTATAGCGATGGAGTAAATGCCTACATTGAAGAAATCCTTAAAACACCCGAAAAACTGCCCATAGAATTCAAACTTTTAAATATAAAACCCGGTAAATGGACACCGGAGGTAGTAATATCCCGGCATCAGGGTCTGTTAGGAAATATTGGGGTTGAACTTAAGACCGGCCGTGCAGTAGCCCGGCTGGGTTCTGAAAAAGTGAAGGAACTTTCTTCTTTCCATCCACAGGATCCTGATATAGATCTGGACCCGGCAATCAATAAAGAATTATTGTTTGATAATATTCTGGAATTGTATGATGCTTTTAGGACAACATTAAAATTTGAACCAGAAGATATTCAGCCTGAATATCGCAGTGATAAAAAAGTGACAGCCAGCCTGAACCTGTTTCGGGCGGATGAATCGAAGGAAGATAAACTGTCGATAGGCAGTAATAACTGGGTGGTAGGAGCAAATAAAATGGCTGATGGAGCTGCATATATGGCCAATGACCCACATCGCACAATTTCTGTTCCATCACTTCGCTACATGTCGCATCTGGTAGCTCCGGGATGGAACGTAGTGGGCGGAGGAGAGCCTGAAATTCCGGGGATTTCAATCGGGCATAATGAATATGGGGCATGGGGTTTAACTATTTTCGGTACCGATAGTGAGGATCTGTATGTTTATGAACTTAATCCTACTAACCTTCGTCAATATAAGTTCCAAGGTAAATGGGAAGACATGAAAGTCATTTCAGAAATTATAAAGGTTAAAGGCCAACCTGACGTATCAACTGATTTACTATATACCCGTCATGGCCCGGTCAGTTATGTTGACAGCTTAAATAAAACAGCCTATGCAGTCCGCTGCGGATGGCTGGAACCGGGAGCTGCACCTTACCTTGCTTCGCTGAGAATGGACCAGGCAAAAAACTGGGAAGAATTCCGTGAAGCCTGCTCTTATAGTCATATTCCAAGTCTGAACATGGTATGGGCTGATAAGCAAGGCAATATTGGCTGGCAGGTAGTTGGCTATCAGCCTATTCGAAAAAAATCAAGCGGACTGGTACCTGTACCGGGCGATGGTCGCTTTGAGTGGGAAGGCCGTTTACCCATTAAGGAACGCCCGCATACCTATAATCCTGCAAAAGGCTTTTTCGCGACTGCCAATCAGAATCTGACACCTGAGAATTTTAATCGCTGGGATGCAACTGGCTTCTCCTGGGCTGACCCATTTCGCGGAAACCGCATCAATGAGGTTTTGGGTACAGATAAAAAATTAACAATGGATGATATGAAAGCCCTTCAGGTTGATTATCTGTCGATCCCGGCGAGAACAATCACTCCTCTCCTAAACCAACTGACTTTTTCAGAACGAAATGCAAATGAAGCAAGAGAAATGCTGAAAAACTGGGATTTTAAGCTAAAGCCTAACTCCATTGAAGCGGCAATCTATGTAGCCTGGGAAAATCAGATCAAAACACAGGCTGCCGAACGCTTTATTCCGACCTCCATTAAAGGTTTGATCAGTTTGCAGACCAGTAAGATTATAGACTGGCTGATAAATCCTGATAAAAAGTTTGGTGCTGACCCCATCGCTGGAAGAAACATCTTTTTATATCAAACCTTTATGGCTGGATTGGGTGATTTGCATGAAAAACTTGGTCCAGACATGAGTAAATGGCAATATGGGCAGGCAAAATATAAGCACAGCTATATGGCTCATGCCCTTGGGCATCTGGTAAAAGACAGCATAAAGTCTCG
>CAZTRY010000024.1:17007-38653 GCA_964616525.1 uncultured Sphingobacterium sp.
TGAACTTGTCCTTTTTTTATGAAGATATTGCCATTTCCTTCCAGAAGTGTATTTTGGCTCCAGAACAATAAAATACCCATGGATATCATTCAACAAGTCAATTCATTAAATATCGATCTCGAGAACTTACCTAAACCAGGCGGTTCCTATACCGCGGTCAATACCCGTGGCAATATAGCATACGTGGCAATTCAGTTCCCGATCAAGAACGGACAGATCCAGCATCCCGGCCGTCTGGGGGATCAGATCAACAAGGAACAAGGATATGAAGCAGCCGGAATTTGTGCAAGGAATATCATCGGACAGATCCAAAAATTCATTGGATTTGAAAATATTGAAGGCCTTAATCATCTTGACATTTACTTTCAGAATGCAGAAAACTGGCACGACGGACCGGCAGTTGCAAACGGAGCCTCTGATCTCTTTAATGAAGTGCTTGGCGAAGCAGGAATACATACCCGCACAATCATCGGGGTACATTCTCTTTCCAGAAATTCATGCATCGCAATAACGGCTTCATTCACTTTAAAATAGAAATAATACAGGTTATTTTTAACTGTAAAACCTTAGTTTCAGGATTCAATGAATCAATTTATACTTCGGAATATAAAGGCCTTTGAAATGATTGGGGTCATCATGCGGATTTTCAGCTTTACCCTCGTTAGCTGGCTCGGTCCGGATAGTCCCTTTCTTTTTATATGGATTTTTAATACGATGGATGCCATTCTGCTTTCCTGGTGTGCCATACTCAAAAAAGACCGTGCCTATTCTCTCTTAAATGTATTCTGGATTATTGTTGGGATTATTGGAATTTTGAGAGCCATTGGTTACATTTAGTTTAAGCTGAAAAAGCCCGGAGAAACAGCCTTTTTAACGTAATTTGGACATATAAATGTTATAAAAACAATATCTAACCACATAGTTTCACTTGGTATTATGCTTAAAAGGAGACATGGTTTTTAGATTCAAGGCTATCTTAGTCTATAAAAAAGCTTAGCACTATGAAATGCTATGTTTCTATGTGGTTTTTTTAATATTATGTCGAGATCACGTCATTTAGGTTTTGAACAATAAAAGAACATGAGAAACTTCATTATCGCAGGCCTGATGCTCATTTTTGCATCCTGCGGAAAAAAATCAGAACAACAGGGCCCGGCAGATCAGAACAGATTTGTGAATTATGTGAAATTCATACGGGATGCCGTTAACTCCTCAGATGAGGATAAAGCCAATCGGAGTGCCCAACTTGACAATGGAGTACTTTTAACCAAAGCCTATGTAAAAGATAGCCTGTCCTTAAAATTTGATTCCTGGCAGGTCGCCATAGTTGAAGTTTTTGAAAAGCCGACTAACATTGAAGTTAATTTCAGTATTCCTTTGGATCCTTCAAATAAATCTGCCCAGAAATCAATTATTTTAAGCAGTTTGCTTGATAATAGCAAAAAAGAGTTGATTCAAGGATTAAAAGTGGGCGATCAGGTAAAAATCAGTGGAAATTTTATTGAGAAAGAGGGATTTATTGACATTGATAGTTACAGCGATTATAAGTTTTCGAAGAATGTGTTTGATAATCCGGAGTTCAAGATAGAACTAAAGACAATTGATAATTGATAGTTGATAATCGATAGTTGACAATTGATAGTTGACAATTGATAGTTGACACCCGATAGCTATCGGGTTGAGAATTGAGAGTTGGTAGCGAATTAGCTAAGTATATAAAATGAACTATCTGATTATTGATAAGAGGTAACTGACAACTAAATTAAATACATGGAAAACGATAAAGTTAAGAACATATCAAGGCTGAAATTTTTAAAGAACACGGGTATTGTTGCAGCAGGATTAACATTTCTGCCGGATTTGCTAAGTGCAGAATTGAAGGATAGTCTTTTAGGCCGGCAGCTGTCTGGGAATGAAATTTTAGATTATCAGATCATTATTCCGGTTGGGGCAAATGAAGTCGAAAAGGAAGCCGCTCTTGCTTTGCAGAAGTATTTATCGAAATTATCAGTCAATGCTGTTCCAATTTTTGAAGAAGGAAAATCTCAAGTTAAAAACGGCATTTATCTGGGAAATACAAGCTATGCAGGAGCCCGGCAAATCAATTTCGGGCTGATACCGGAAGCCGGGTTTATCCGGAAAACCGTGGGGAACAATATAATTATTGCCGGTGGTGCTAAAAGGGGACTGCTTTTTGGTGTTTTTGATCTGCTTGAAGGTCTGGGTTTCAGGAAATTTTCACCTGAGAGTGCAAGCAGCCCTAAAGCTAAAAATTTCAATCCGGGCGGAGCTGACAAAACGGTTGAACCGAAGATCAGGTACAGAACAACTTCCTATAGCCAAATGGCTGATCAGGAATATTCAGACTGGCATAAACTTTCTTCTAGGGATGACTGGGGATTATTTGTACACACATTTAACACACTGGTTCCTCAGCAACAATATGCCCAAACCCATCCTAAATATTATTCCTTGATTGATGGCAAAAGACGACCTGGAACCCAGTTATGCCTGTCAAACCCCGAAGTTTTAAAGCTACTTGTAGCCAGCCTTAAAAACAAAATAAAAGAAAAACCAAATGCCAGCTATTGGTCTGTTAGTCAGGATGATAATGACAGGTATTGCCAATGCGATGGCTGTAAAGCTCTGAATGAAAAATACGGAAATGTTCCAAGTGGTTCCATCATATATTTTGTCAATCAGGTCGCCCGCGAAATTCCTGACAAGATTATTTCTACCCTGGCTTACTGGTATTCACGCAAGGCTCCGAAGAATCTGGAAATTGAGCCAAATGTTAATATTATGCTCTGTAATATTGAGAGTACAAGACAGGCTCCGGTTTATGTAACAGATCCTGCATTTTCTCAGGACCTTAAAGATTGGGGTGCCCTTTCAAAAGATATCATCATCTGGGATTATAATATACAGTTTACCAATTTTGTATCACCTTTTCCTAATCTGTATACCTTAAAACCCAATATTAAATTTTATACCGACAATCATGTGAATGCCTTGTTCATGCAGGCAAACAATGAAGCAGCTGCCGAGATGGCCCTGCTGCGATCCTACCTGATTAGTAAATTGATGTGGGATCCGGAGGCAGATGATAAAGCCATTATTAATGAATTCCTGAACGGCTATTTTGAAGCGGCAGCCCCATTTATCCTGCAGTACATCGAAAGCATGCAGGATTCGCTCGTAAAAAGCGGCATGGTGCTAAGTATTTTTGGAGATCCTATCCATGCAAAAAACGCTTATCTATCGGCAGAAATGATGCAGAAATACAAACTGCTGTTCGACAAAGCGGAAAAAGCAGTAGCCTCAAACCCTGAATTATTAAAACGTGTAAAAACTGCCCGCCTGCCACTCATGTATGCTGAAATACAAATTGGGCGAACAGAAATCAATACTGACCGAAGCATGTTCCGTAAGGACAATAGCGGAAGGGTATTACCTAAAGCTGAATTTAAAACCCTGGTCAATAATTTTGCGGATGGCTGTATCCTCAATAAGGTCAAACTGGTGCGGGAAAGAAGCGGAACACCTGAGCATTATCGGGCTTCCTATATGCGGGTATTCGGGAATATGGAAGGGATGAGTGCTGTTAAATCATACCGGAAAAAGATCATCCCTGTCAGCAAAGCGAATCCTAAATCAAAAGCATTGGAAAGCCTGACAGATGGCATTTTTGCTTCCTATGAATCCTGGCAGGAAGCCGATCAGAACTGGGTGTACTGTACCGCCGAACACATGGATTTCATTCTGGATCTGGGGGAGGTAATGCCTGTAAATTCTGTTAATATGGATTTCCTGAACCCCCAGGCACAACCCGACTGGCATTTATTTGCTCTGCCAAAATATGTTAGCTATTCGCTTTCTTCGGATGGAAAAGAATATTGGGAAGCCATTACCATCAACAACCCAAACAATCCTAACCCGCTCGAAAATCCGGGAATCATCAAAATTTCAACTCTTCCCTTTCAGGCAGAATTAAAAGCAGGTACAAAAGCACGGTACATCAGGGTCCATGCAGAAAGTTTGCTAAAAACCCCATCCTGGCATATCCGCTCGGGGCAGCCGCTTTCTGTTTATACGGATCAGATTGTGGTTAAATAAAAGAGAGAATAAGAATTGTTAAAAAATATAAATTAAACCGAAAATCCCAGGTATCACATTTTTTAGATTGAAAACAGGGTTCTAAGAAAGAGTTAGGGACAGATAAAAATAGACTCAAATTTCCTAAGTTTGAGTCTATGACCCAGCCACCTATTCAAGCAAACCCGGTACGACGTATACTGGCAGCAAGCCTAATCGGAACTACCATTGAGTTTTTCGATTTTTACATTTATGCTACTGCTGCTGTGCTGGTCTTTCCGAAATTATTTTTCTCGGCTGCAGATCCGGCTATGGCCACCCTCGAATCGCTGGCTACATTCGCGCTGGCATTTTTTGCACGGCCATTAGGTGCAGCTCTTTTCGGACATTTTGGCGACCGTAAAGGGCGCAAAGCGACACTCGTTGCCGCATTAATGACAATGGGTCCTTCAACCGTTGCCATCGGACTCCTTCCGGGATATGCTTCAATTGGCATTGCTGCCCCGATATTGCTGGCCATATTCCGCTTCGGACAGGGATTAGGCTTAGGCGGAGAATGGGGTGGCGCAGTGTTACTGGCTACAGAAAATGCTCCCCCTCACAAAAAAGCCTGGTACGGCATGTTTCCGCAATTAGGCGCACCAATAGGATTCCTTTTATCTACCGGTTCTTTTTTCAGTCTTAGCAGAACCATGAATGAAAGTGACTTTATAAACTATGGCTGGCGCATACCTTTCATAGCCAGTGCCCTGCTTGTATTTGTAGGTCTGTATGTGCGATTAAAAATTACAGAAACACCCGATTTTATGAAAATCGTGGATAATGATCAGCGTTCAAAAATGCCGGTTAAGGATGTGTTTGTAAAACATACCAAAGCGATAACCTTGGGTACACTGGTAACGATCACCACCTTCCTGCTGTTTTATTTGATGACTGTATTTACCCTGAGCTGGGGAACATCGGCATTGAATTATACAAAAAGTGATTTCCTGATCCTCCAAATGATCTCCATGCTGTTCTTCGGAATAGGAATTCCGCTATCAGCCTGGCTTGCAGATAAATTTGGACGCAATAGAATGCTTGTTGCCGCAAGTATTGGGATTATGATCTTCGGACTTTTCTTCTCCCTGATATTCATCGCAGACAACTTAATTTTAACGGGCATATTCCTGTCGCTGGGTATGTTCCTGATGGGACTGAGCTACGGACCAATTGGTACTGCACTGGCAGGAATCTTTCCTGCACCGGTTCGTTATACCGGCGCTTCACTGGCCTTTACCCTTGCAGGGATATTGGGTGCCTCCCTCACCCCCTATTTAGCAACTACCCTGGCACAGAATTATGGCCTTGCTTATGTAGGTTACTATCTGACCGTTGCTGCGGGACTTTCACTGCTGGCTTTGCTGGGTTCGGGGAAGATGATGAATTAGAAAGCTAAAAGGTGAAAGCAGAAAGGCGAAAGCAGTAAGCAGAAAGGCGAAAGATGAAAATATAATTCAATAAAAACAGAAAATGACAGAAAGCAAGCTCTCAGAATTAACAGACGAAAAATTGTTGCTGGAAGCAAAAAAAATGAAATCCAATTCAATAATGAATGCCGTATTTATTGGATTTCTTGTTGGGATTGTAATTTACAGTCTTCTGAAAAACACATTTGGATTTCTAACCCTAATCCCCTATTTCTTACTTATAAATTAGTTAATAAGCAGAACCATCATAAACAGACATTAGAAAATCTTCTAAAAGAGCGGAATTTAAAATAAACAAAGATTCAAAATTGAACTCTTTATGAAATTACTCCTTCAGCCGGTTCTGCCATCATTCCATCCTGTGCCTTTATTATGAGTAACAAGCATCAGTAAAAGCGATCCAATCCAGATCTTAAGAAAATTTACTTTAATTGATAATTAATTTATTTTTATTGTTTATCAATAAATTTTTATTATTTTGCGACATAATTTAAATCACTTGAACAATGGAAAAGAAAAGCAACTACATATTTATATTCCTGAGTATTGTGGCATGGATCATCTTCGTTGGTTTATGCATTGAAGCCGGTGCTCTGATTGTCAATTTTATATTCAGCCTGTACAAACCGGAATTTATCCAAAACCTTTATCAAAAGCTCGACTTAAGCGATCTGTATAATACGAGCAAATGGAATTATTTCAATATGTACACCTTTATCCTGGCCATCTCGATATTAAAGGCTTACTTATTTTATATTGTCATCATACTTATAAGCAAACTTGACCTGGCAAAACCATTCAACAATTTTGTTTCAGAAAAAATTACTCAAATGAGTTACTTTACACTTAGTATTGGTTTATTAAGTTCCCTGGCACAACACACAGTGAAAAATTTGATGAAACAGGGCTATGAGATAGATACTCTGGACCGTTTCTGGGCAGACAGCGAAGCCTTTATTTTAATGTCTGCGATAATCTATATTATTGCAACCATTATTAAAAGAGGTGTTGAAATTCAAAACGAAAACGATTTAACTGTTTAATCTATGCCAATCATTGTAAACTTAGACGTAATGATGGCAAAGAGAAAAATTTCTCTGAATGAACTTTCTGAAAGAGTTGATCTGACACTGTCCAATCTTTCAATCTTAAAAACCGGAAAAGCAAAAGCAATTCGCTTCAGCACCCTGGAGGCCATTTGTAAGGCCCTGGATTGTCAGCCCGGTGATATTTTGGAATATGATAATGAGGATAAGGGGCTGGAATGTTGATTTTCAGACATTTTTAAAGTCAGAGCTGTCGGAAGACTCCTCATCATAATAATCTAGGGAGGTGTTGTGCTAAAACTGTACAACAGCGAAATACATTAGCACCAAAAAATCAATTTTGGTAATCGATGGAAACTCTACAGTCTTCATTTTGTCTGAACTATGATTTTTCTGATTATTGTGATTGTAATGATTCATAATAATCAGATAAATCATCTGAATCATGGTTCAGACAACAGCATGGGCGGGATTCTACATCATTCGACAATCCTTAAACGCTACGCTTAACCCCAGGGCCATATAATATCTGCTATAATATATTTTCTATTTCGTTCCTTTTTATTTTTTTCTGACAGTAACCTCCACATGGGCATCATTTAGTTCAGGCAGGTTAACAAAAAGTTCATTGCTCCCATTTAAGTCGTAAGGCTGATCGTTGATCAACACTTTTTCAATCCTGTAATTCAATTCCTCAATGGGCAATGGGTAGAATTTAGCACCTTTTTGAGCAGTTCTGATCTTAAAATGGAGGGTAAATGCTTCATTTTTTACCCATAAAGCAAGATAAAGTGACGTTAGCAGCGAATTTTCCATATTATGGTAAGAGGCCTTATATGGATTCGCTTTAACAGGATCAACAGGATCACCGGTCAGGGAAACCCCCTGAAACGTATCACCATGCTGCTTGTCCAGAAAATATTTATCCCAAAAATCCGATCCTTTACGGAAGTTCTCCAGATAGGTATCCTTTTTGTCAATATGGTATTGTGTTAGATTAAACATCCCTCCATAGGCCTGAGTCCACCAATACGCTAATTCGCGATGGTTTTCTGAATTATCTTTAGCCACATTGGCATACCAAACTCCGGTTTCTTTATTGAACCCGTATTGATGAACACTTTCGGACAGCTTTTTTGCAGCATTGAGGTAATCAGTACGTTCGTTCAGCAAATTAGCCCGAAGCAACATCCATGCAGTTTCGATATTATGACCTATGTTCACTTCATTGACCGTTCGGTCTTTTACCGTATAATTCCAATTGCGATCAAAATTTTCGAGAATCCACCCGCTTTTCGGATCAGACATTTTCATTAGAACTATATCCAGGATTTTCTCAGTTTGCTTCAAATATTGTTCATCCCTTGTGGCGAGGTACAAATAATAGAGATAACCTGAAACCGGGGTTATTTCAGAGCTGAAGGACTTAGTATCCAGCCTGACAGACCAGTCGCGGTTCATTGAATCAAAATAGCCGCCGCTCACAGGATCCCAGACTTTTTCTTCAAGTAATTTATTTGATTCTATGATGTATCTCAGTACTTCGGGATCCTGTGTTGCAAAATAATAAAGTGTGAGTCCGGTAATAATATAAACCTGACCAAAAGTAGTTTTGGTATCCACAGTCGGCTGTCCGCCTCTGCTAATCATATCATACCAGCCACCAAACTCCTGATCCCAGGATGTAGAAATCAAATAATTCTTAATTTCTTTTGCTCTTTGCATCAGTTGTTCGTCCCCACTGAGCATATAGCCTGCGGTATAGCCAAAAAGATGCCGGGCAATCATCGCAGGAGATTGATCAAAACTACCGAATGTCTTCCAGTTCCTGTCGAGATTGGTATAAAACATCCCGTTAAGGGTATCCAAACCCCGGGTAGACCAAAATGGTAAAACATCCTTCAATCCCTGGTTTGTCCAGTATTCCATTTGCATATATTGGTCTTCCTTCCCGGACCTGGTAGTACAGGAAGGTAATAATGCAAGCAACAGCAAAACAACTATTCGTGAAAACATACTAAATACAGCTATATAAACACAATCAGTACCGAATATATCAAAACTTTACATTATGATAATCTTTGAGCATCCATAGTTTACCATAGGGCTGTTTCTCTGCGATTTCCCTTAGAATCTGAACAGGTTTCTTTATAGCTTTAAGCTTTCTGCCTTAAACTTTCAGCTTTAAAATCGCTTCCTTCAATGTTTCAATCCCATGGCCGGGATCAGGAAGAATTGTAAATGTTTCAAATTCATCAAACCCTCTTGCGCTGCTTTGACCGTCAGCAGGTAGGGAAATAATAAATCCTTCTGTACGTAGAATTTCATAACTGACAAATAAATTAGCTTATAATTGTATATCATACTCTTTTTACGATGTGCGGCAGAGTTTCAACATCAAATCATGAATATATAGCAGAGAGGCTGCATCTTAAATATGCCGATGGATTGATTAAACCGGGTAGTATCAACCTCCCTCCAACGCTTGAGCTGCCGGTAATTACAGATGAAAAACCTGAAGAACTGCAATATTTGTACTGGAGTTTAATCCCATTTTGGGCAAAGGAGAAACCAAAATTCAGCAGCTTTAATGCACGTTTGGAAAATTTGCAGGTATCGGGAACATGGAAGCACTTATTAGGCAAACGCCATTGTGTGATTATTACTGACGGATTCTATGAATGGAAAAAACTTGATGAAAAGGGAAAGCATAAACAAGCATTCCTGATCCGGATGAAAGAACAACAATTTACCCTCATGGCTGGATTGTGGGATTCATGGATCGATCAATCCACCGGTGAGATTATAAACAGTTGTACGATTATCACCCGAAGTCCAAACAAGTTCATGAAAAGCATTCATGATCGTATGCCCTGTCTTTTAACTGTGGAATCGGCCAGACTTTGGATCGACCGGGAATTACCACTGGAAGAAAGGCTTCAGGTATTGGAAGCCATCCCGGATCAATTAATGGAAAAATCGCCTGTAAATAAAATTGGAGATCGGGAGGAATACGAACACTTGTTTACTTCCTAGAAATCGTTTTATGATAGCAATCATCGCAATTCGATTTGTTCTAAACACCACCAATCTCCCTTCATTATATTGTTACATGCGCCGACAATTATTCATTTCTAATCATTGAATATTTGTTAATTTAGTTTTCGGATAAAGAATAAATGACAAGGCAACAGATCCACCCCTAATCAAGAAAAATTTATGGCAAAGAAAGAACCCGAAATTGAATCAGCAGCTTCAGATTCACTCCCGATAAGCAAAATTATGGATGCAAACCCATTTTTCACCCGGCGTGAATTACTGAGAATGGCAAGTGTTTTCAGCTTAACGGCATTGACAGGCAATGTGGCCGCTGCATTTCCTCAGACTCAGCCAAGCCGTCCTCGTATTGCTGTCCTGGTGAGCTACTGGGCTTATACAAGATCGCATGCCGACTGGATCGTGAACAAGCTCATTGATGGTTATTGGTGGGATGGGGCCTATAAGCCGTCGAGGGTGGAGGTTGTATCTGTTTACATCCATCAGCTTGACGAAAGCCAATTAGGTCAGAAGGTTGCCAAAGCAAAAAATATCCCTGTCTTTAAAACAGTTGGAGAAGCCGTCACACTTGGGGGCAAGGAACTGGCAGTAGATGGTGTAGTCATTGTTGCCGAACATGGAGATTATGCAACCGACATGAAGGGGCACTGGCTTTTGCCACGTTGGTGGATCTACAATCAGGTTATACGCGTTTTCGAGCAGAGTAAGCGCTCTGTACCGGTCTTTAACGACAAGCACCTCTCCTACAATTGGGATGAAGCCAAGTGGATGTTTGACAAATCACGCGAGCTAAACTTTCCTTTGACAGGAGGTTCTTCTATACCGGTCTATTACCGCAAGCCGGAGATTGAGATTCCTATCGATACCCCAATAAAAAATTCAATTGTGATTGGTGGTGCAGGTGATGAGGGAGGTATTTTCCATGCCATTGACGTCCTTCAATGCTTTGTTGAGCGCCGCAAGGGTGGTGAATCGGGTGTTAAGGCGATACAATCAATCCGTGGACCTGAGGCCTGGAAATGGGTTGAGCGCAACCCATGGGCCGGTAAATTGCTCGATTCTGTGGCAAAAAGTTTTGAGTTCAAACCGGGGTATTTCCAGGAAAGCCCACAAACAAATATTTGTGTCATCGACTATAATGATGGAACAAAAGCGGCCGTAATTGGTGGCCGGGGTGTGGGATGGACCTATGCCGGCGAAATCGAAGGGAAAACCGAACCGACAATCATCTCCATGCTGGGATGGGCCGGGCCTTACGACCAATATCATGCATCGAATGCTCAGCCTCACTGGATTATAGAAATGATGCTGACCAAAAAAGAACCATTTAATGCCGAGCGACTTCTTCTTTCAACCGGTATTACCAATCACTACATGGAATCAAACTGGGAAGGCAGCAAATACTCTCCTGTAGGACGCCGGCTCGAAACACCTGCCTTGAACATCAAGTATCGCTCTACAAGAGGCGCACAATTCAGTAAGGGTGAAAGACCACCGGCAAGGCCATATATCCGGGGATTTGATCAGTAGAAGATTGAGGTCTGAAATAGGAGGTCTGAAGTCTGAGGCAGGATGTTTCAGACCTCAGACTTATGGTCTCAGACCACAAACCTCAGACCAATGGAACAAATAATAAATAAAAAATATAATCGCAGTCATGAAACCAGAGTCATTCCCAATAAATGAAATTATAGAGTCGAACCCAATCTTTAGCAGACGCGAAATGCTGGGAATAGGTGGTATTGCCGGTTTAACTGCTCTAACGGGCTTTTCAAGCAATGCTCTTGGACATAGTCAGGAAAGAAAGCCACGAATTGCCGTTTTGGCAACATTCTGGGGAGCGACCAGATCTCATGCAGACTGGCTGGTAAACAAGCTGATCGATGGTTACTGGTGGCAGGGTGCTTACCATCCTTCCCGTGTTGAAGTGGTATCGCTTTACCTGCACCAGCATGATACAAGCTTACTCGGACAGAAGGTCGCTAAAGCAAAGGGTTTTCCTGTATTTAAATCGGTAGCTGAAGCATTGACACTCGGCGGCAAAGAGCTTGCAGTGGATGGGGTGGTCATCGTTGGAGAGCATGGCAATTATACCACCGATCTCAAGGGCCGCTGGCTTCTTCCACGCTGGTGGTTATTCAATCAGGTTATCCGTGTGTTTGAGCAAAGTAAACGCTCGGTGCCTGTCTTTAACGATAAGCATTTTTCCTACAACTGGGATGATGCAAAGTGGATCTTCGACAAATCGCGCGAGTTAGGCTTTCCTCTGACCGGAGGTTCCCTGCTTCCTGTATACTATAGAAAACCCGAAATAGAACTGGAGAACGATACCCCAATAAAGCACTCGATTGTGGTTGGTGCCGCTCCGGATGAAGGAGCTATTTTTCATTGCATTGAATTGCTTCATGCTTTCGTAGAACGCCGAAAAGGCGGTGAGACCGGTGTGAAGTCAATACAATCTATCCGCGGACCTGAATCATGGAAGTGGGTGGAACGCAACAGCTGGGCAGCTAATCTGCTGGAAGCGGTAGCCAAAAGTCTGGAATTAAAACCGGAGAGCTATCGGGCAAATCCAAGAACCAATATTTGTGTAATCGAATACAATGATGGAACGAAGGCAGCGATCATTGGCGTTCCCTTAGCCGGATGGACTTACGCCGGAGAGATTGCAGGACAAAAAGAACCAACAATAGTTTCTTTACTGAATTTCCCTGGCCCATTCGATCAGTACCATGCCTCAAATGCCCAGCCGCACTGGATTGTAGAGATGATGCTGAGCAAGAAAGAACCATTCAATGCCGAGCGACTGCTTCTGACCACCGGAATTACAAACCATTATATGGAGTCAAACTGGGAAGGTAGTAAGTACTCTCCGGTTGGACGCCGCATTGAAACCCCATTCCTGAATATGACTTATCGCCCAACGCGGGGAGCTCAATTTAACAAAGGACAAAGGCCACCTGCAAGGCCGTATATACGGGGATTTGACCAATAAGAAAAGCTGAAAGCTGAAAGCCTGAAGTTGAAAGCTGAAAAGAAATAATAATTGAACTAATCAATACATGAAACGTAGAGACCTGATAAAGACATTAACAATCCTTCCCTTAACCGGAAGTTTCCCAATAGATTCACTTTTTGCCGCTCCTGCAACAGTAAGCAATGCACCGTTTAATTTTCAGAATAAACCCATGCCTGATCTTCATCGCAAAGCCTTTGTAATGGACGGGCATACGCATGTGATGACCCGTGAGTTGCTGATGGGAACTGATATCGGTCAGCGCTATACGGATGGTAATGTCGATTTGCCAAGAGCGAAAGAGGGTGGACTGGATGCAATGTTCTTTTCGGTTTATACCCCTGAACAATATTATCCCGGAAGGTTTGAGATTAAAAACACTTTTAGGGTAGTGAATCTTGCCTTGGAACAGATTGAAAAGAATCATTCGATGGTCGAGCTGGCGCTGAATGCTTCGGATATTCAGCGCATCAATAAGAAAGGAAAAATTGCGGTATTGCTCGATCTGGAAGGTCCATGGGACATGGATGGAGACATCAACCTGCTTAGGGCATTATATCGTTTGGGACTCAGATCAGTTCAGCTGACGGCCCACAACACCACCAATGCGTTCATCGATACCTGTAATGATGTTCGTCGCTGGGGTGGTATTAATGATTTGGGAAGAAAGATAATTCATGAGATGAATGACCTTGGAATGGTGATTAATATTGCTCACGCCTCCAATGAAGCCATTCTGCAAAGTGTAGAAGCCAGTAAACATCCGGTGATTTACAGTCATGGCGGATTTTATGGTATCGTACCGCATCCGCGTTGTATCACCGATGAAGCAGCAAAAGCTCTTGCAGCCAAAGGAGGAGTAATCGGCATACATTTCGGAAGTCTTTTCAATAATCCCATGTACTGGAAATGGTCGCAAAGTCAGAAAAAATCGAATGAAACCAAGCCTGGTACCGTGCATGTTGCACCGGCGAAGACCATCGAAGAAGTAGATAAGGAGGTACTTAAAGAAGTGCCATTGAGTTTCAGGGGAACAATCCCTGAAGAGTATTGGATGCATGTAGATCAGCTGGCTAAAGTAATCGACTATGGAGTACAACTGGTCGGCGAAGACCATATGGCCCTGGGCTCTGATCTGGATGGCGGCCCTGAACTGCCACAGGAAATTAAAGACATCAGCGACTATCCTCAGATCACAATGGCCATGCAAAGGCTGGGATACAGTGATACCAGGATCAAAAAGATTCTGGGTTTAAACTGGCTGAGGGTGATTAAGGAGGTGACGGGGAAGTAGGGAGCTGTTGCTAACGGGTTACTAATTAGCAAATTAGCAAATGAGGTAATTAGCAAATTGGATAATTTGTCCATTTGGTGATTTGTCGATTTATCAATTAATGGATTAACAAATGGGATTGCCCGGATTGTATTGATTCTACTTAAAATGTATTTATAGCATGTTATGTGGAAATTTAGAATTAATCATTCCAGGAAAAAAAATAATCATGTCCGGCTTTTCCAGGGTCAATTGATTTCAATGCAATTCAGGTTTATCCATTAAATCCAGAATTGAATAATTACCGTTATAATTGTTTATGTAAAACCCGACGCCGAAGGTCGTCGAATGTTTATAGAAATGTAAAACACCAGGCCCCGACCCCGAAGGCGGTCGTATGTGTATTCAGCCTAAATCCGCGTTTGCAAACCCTTGATTAGTCCGCGAATCTGCTTCTCAAGCAAGCCAAAGATTAATCCTCCCAATATAAACAGAGAAGCCAAAATCTTCCATGATTGAATTTCTTCACCCAAATATATTGCCGAACTGAGGAATCCTACAACCGGAACCAAAAGTGTAAAAGGAACAACAACCGAAGTTGAATAGGACTTCATCAGGAACCCCCATGCACCATAACCAAGATGGGTTGAGAAGTAAACAATATAACATACAGCCCCAATGGCAGGCCAAGACAAATTTTGTAATGAACTCTGAATAACAAGCGGCCCTTCAAAAATGAATGATACCAGAACCATCACCGGGAAGGCCGCCAAATTTCCCCAAACTACCAGTGCGAGAGGGGATTCGGAATGGATTTTCTTCGTGAACATATTCCCTGCGGCCCAGGAAAAGGATGCAAATAACATCAAAATCAGACCCAGAAAGGTACTGCCACCATTTAAATGATAACCTACAATACCTATTCCAATAAAAGAAATCAGGGATCCGGCAATTTTGAAGGAACTTGGACGGTCATGAAAGAATAAAAAGGCAAGACCTATTGAAAAGAATACCTGTATCTGGAGAACCAGTGAAGCCAGACCGGGAGATATTCCCAATTGAATACCGGTAAAAATGAATCCGAACTGCAGGGCGAAATTAAAGAGACCATAATATATGATTAGCCTTATTGGGGCTTTCGGTCTGGGCATAAAGAAAACCCATGGTAGCGCTGACAGTCCGAAGCGAATAGCACTTAACAGAAATGGCGGGAAACTCTTTAATCCGATATAAACAGCAACGAAATTAACACCCCAAATTAACACGATCGCCAGAACTAATAAAAGATGTCTTGCAGGTAAATTTATAGTGTTCATTATTCTACTAAAATATTAGTATGATTTTTACTTATTAAATCGTAAACATTCGATTCAGGCAAAAATTCTTTCCCTTCACTGGGATCGAGGAGTTTGTCAGACGAATTGTTGCCTCCTTACTAAAATGAGACTGTGATATACGCCTATAAAAAAAAGCAACTCTTAAGGAGTTGCTTTCGTGCGCCCACCTGGGCTCGAACCGAATTATGTAAATAGCTCTGAATAAACAACTTGTAAACTAAATTAGTCTTCAGGCAGTCACTTAAGTAACACCTATTTTGACTATGTAAATATACCAATTTCTTGCTTCTTTTCTTCTTTCAATACTATTAATTTTTATTCAGATTCTCTATTAGATCAATTATGAATGGCACGATAATAATAAACTATTATGTGTATTTTTATTTTGTAAACATTTTTGTTTATTTTTGATTATGGAACTGGCAATTGAAAAGTATAAAGGGATTCATCCGGGGATTATACTGGAACGTGAACTGAAGAAAAGAAACCTCAAAAAAGGTCCATTCGCACTCTCGCTAAAAGAGTATCCTCAAACTCTGAATGATATTACCAAAGGCAAGCGTGGGTTAACACCTGCCTTATCCCTAAAAATTGACAGCGCATTGGGCTTAGAAGAAGGAACTATGCTCATTCTTCAGACTTATTACGAAATCAAAAAAGAAAAGCAGAAAAGTGAATTCGGAGAACACCCCAACCTCACTATTTTGCGAAAAATTCTTTTTTGGGATACCGATATCAACAAAATTGACTGGCATAAGCAGTACAAAGCTGTTATCCAACGTGTTTTCGAACGTGGAAATGATAAGGAGAAAAAAGAGATCCTAAGATTCTATGGAAATGACAAAATAAAAGCTGTCACCGGCAGCACAGGGATTGCCAACAACAAGCTTCCGGTAATGGGACATAAAACTGTAAAATAGATGCTCTACTGGGACACCGTAAATGATCTTTTAAAAGAGAGCCTCGTAAAACTGATGCATGCGGAAGAGCTTAAGGATTTCCGTCTTGTAGGTGGAACGGCGTTGAGCTTATATCTTGGCCATCGTATATCCGTAGATATTGATCTGTTCACTGATGCTCCTTATGGCAGCGTTGATTTTGATGCAATTGAGGCTTTTCTTAATCGTAGTTTCCCACATGTAAATGGAGATTTCGGCGGAAATCCGGGCATGGGTAAATCTTACCTTATTGGAACCAGCCCCGATTCAGTGGTTAAACTTGACTTATATTATTCAATGGATCCCTTTTTTCAGGATCTGATGGAAGAAGACGGAATTCGCATGGCAACACAGGAGGAGATCATTGCCATGAAAATAGACGTCGTACAACGAATAGCCAGAAAAAAGGATTTTTGGGATTTGCATGAACTATTGAGCAAATACTCCATTAACAATATGATTACCCTCCACCGGAAGCGCTTTGAATGGACTCATGACAAAGCTTTGATCCGGAAAAACTTTATAGACTTTACGATCGCTGATGACGATCTGGACCCCATTTGTTTAAAAAACAAGCAGTGGGCTTTTATCAAAGAGGATATTATAGATGCGGCTCAGTCTTAATCTTTGAAATACATTAAACGGTTCCGTCCATTTAACCGGTTAAGTAGCAAAGAGCGGATAGCCGGACAGGTGTCAAGGCCAGGCAAGCCAATGGAAATAATCAACAGCTGCCCGCTCTGTATAGGTTTTACTCCTGTCCGGCGTGGTTAAATTTACAGAGGTGGCGAAAAATGAAGGCTTCTTATGGAGTAGAGCTGATATCATATAGCCTTTCAACCACTAGGGAAATAGGGATTACGTAACTCAAATGCTTATCTAAAACACCTCTAAATCCTAAATATTTATCACTCTTTTAGATTTAGCAAAGTAATTCTATCATAAAAGCTTACTCTGAATTTTATACTCTACTCTATCCTTTTCTATTAAATCCATCAGCTTTTTGTTTTTATGTGCTCGCCTCGCCTGCAAGCCACCAAAAATTTCAGACTACAACACACAACATCCCTAGTCTTCGGGTAAAACTTACTAAGCATCGCCTTTAAATGGCTCTTTTCTTAGACTTTTGATTCAACTCGCTTACAGCTACTAGCATAGGTAGCTTAATAAATAAATTAATCAGATATAAACATTCTATTATCTTTACTATGAAAGTAATGATAAAGCCATAATTATAATCTTTATAAATGCTATGAAAAGAATATCATAGCTAGCCGTTTCATATAATGAATACGCACGCAGACAAAGCTCAACAAAGTGCTAGTAATGCTATTGCCAATAGTTTGCCTAAACAGCAAATTGATGGCAAAGCTGCATTGGAGTTTGAAGATAATAGTCCTGAAACGATTGCCCAGAGAAAACTGCAGGAATTAGTTAACAATAGCTCTCGTATTCAACAATTGAGAAGCTATCAGAAATTGGCAAACAATAGCCCCCAAGTGAAGCAGCTTAGGAGTAATCAAACCATGGCTAATAATTCCAAAGAACAAACAATGCAGAGAAAAGAAAATTTGGAAGCAGAAACACTGACAGAAAAATTTGAATCAGAAACGAAAAAAGAAAACAATACTGGCTTACCTGACAATCTAAAATCCGGAGTCGAGAATATTTCAGGTTTTTCAATGGATGATGTGAAGGTGCATTACAATTCTAATAAACCTGCACAATTTAAGGCTCATGCATATGCACAAGGAACAGATATCCATGTAGCCTCTGGACAAGAATGTCATTTACCTCATGAAGCATGGCATGTAGTACAACAGAAGCAAGGAAGGGTACAGCCGACTTTGCAAATGAAAGATAAAGTGAATGTGAATGATGATGATAGTTTAGAAAAAGAAGCTGATTCAATGGGAGAAAAAGCACAATCTATTGATAAAATCCAAGACCCAGATTTACAATTAAAAGGGGAATTCATTACCGATACAATTCAAAGAGCCCGATATGAAAGTGGATTAGGCGGTAGAGTCAGAAAACCGTCTTTTGATAATGCAATTTACGGCATGGATTTCTTTGACGGACCAGACTATACACGATCTACAGTAAGGGGGGCAGGTGGAATGGACTCATCGGCTATACTTGGACCGGCTGCGCCATATATAGATTTATGGAGTGATGCTGACTCAGACAAGCCAGCAAGTATTAGGAGAGCCAGAGAAAGAAAACCACAAAGTAATTTAAAAGCTGGACATTTGCTTAATGCACGTTTTGGTGGATCTGGAACAGACTCAGATAATCTGACTATACTTTCTGCTGCAGGTAATGCTAATCATAAAGCATTTGATGCACCTGTAGAAAAAGCACTTAGAGCACTCAACAAAGCATATAGATTTCTATGGGAAGATGGTGTAAATATACAAACAATAAGGATAGGAGTTCACGTCAGAATAACAGTAGACACTAGTGATCCTTGGACAGATGAACCAACTATTTTTGGGCAATTAATTTGTTCTGCCACAATAAGGTATATGTCAGGTAATAGAGCAGCCATATTAAACGAAATGCAGCAGGATATATACAAACAAGGATTTAATGAAAAGATGGATGAAGTTGAACAATATTGTTCAGCGGCTGATGGTGCAGGTGTAATTCGAAATACACCTTAATGTTATATTATCTATAACTAACAAACAAAATATTCTATTTATGAAAAAGATATTTTATACTTCTAATAACCTGTATCTTCATTCTTCAATTAAATAGCCAATAAGAGATACTATCGTCAACCAAGTCATTTATAAATCCTATTTCATCTATTCTGTTACTATGGTTTAACCTGACGTGTCTGCATTAGTAAAACATCATTATACTGCACCAGGAGTATCTTCAGGCCCAATTAAACAAAAATAGCCTCCTTTTAAGGAAGCTATTTAAAGTGCGCCCACCTGGGCTCGAACCAGGGACCAAAAGATTATGAGTCTTCTACTCTAACCAACTGAGCTATGGGCGCTCATTTCACCAAAAGGCGGCATGATTTGAGGTTGCAATTTTACGGAAATGCTTTGGGATTCTAAAATAGAATTTAGGAAATATTGGAATTTGATAAACGAGTGATGCTTAGAAGGGCTTTAAAGCCTAAAAGTTGTCAGGAAAACTAAATAATACCTCGTTCAAAGTATCTTACAGAAATTGATTGATTAAAAGCACTCCTAACAAACCTAGTACCGAAACCAGACTCTCCATAATCGTCCAGGTTCCGAAAGTCTGCCTTAAACTAAGGTTAAAATATTCTTTAAACATCCAGAAGCCGGCATCGTTCACATGAGAAAACATCAGACTACCGGCACCTATTGAAAGGACCATCAACTCCGCAGATACACCAGTGCCCACCAATGGCAAAACAATACCTGCTGCGGTAAGTCCGGCAACCGTAGCCGAACCCAGGGTAACCCTGATTAAAGCCGCGATAAGCCAGCCAAGAAATAAAGGTGAAAGATCAAACCTTGAAGAGAACTCCTTCACCGTTTCCCCTACCCCACTGTCAATAAGTACCTGCTTGAATGCACCGCCTGCAGCAATAATCAAAATAATCATTGCAATACCCTTAAGCCCTTCGCCACAATAATCCATGGCCTTAGCAATTGGAATTTCAAGAACAATGATGCTGATCAGTACTGCAGCCAACAGGGCAATGGTAGGGTCTGAGAGAAATACAAACAAAGGTTTGATCGTCTCTGATCGAATGAAAAAAGTACCTGCAGTACCTAAAATGATTAAAAATACCGGCAATAAAGCCGTAAAGAAGCTCCTGAAGCCGGATGGAAGTTGATTTTCTTCCTCGGGTAAAAACCCTGCCGTACCGGCAACAGAAATAGTCTTTTTCAGGATGATTCTGGGTAAAATTATTCCTCCGGCAATCGCAATAGGAAGTGTTATTATTAGACCATAGATAAGAATAATTCCCACATCGGCTTTAAAAATCGATGCTATGGCTAATGGACCGGGATGAGGAGGGAGAAAGCCATGAGTAACTGACAATGAAGCCGCCATCGGTAAAGCCAGATATAATAAGGGCAAACGGGTAGTAGAAGCAATAGCAAAAATCAGGGGAACCAGAACCACAAATCCCGCATTATAAAACAAAGGTATACCAACCAGTAAACCCGTTAATAATATCGCCCATTGGATATTTTTAATCCCGAAAAGACGAATCAGGATAAATACAATCTTTTTGGAGGAACCACTTTCTTCTATCAATTTACCGAGCATAGCACCCAGAGCCAATACCATCACCATACTGCCGAGTGTACTGCCAATTCCGGTTGCTATGGTGCTCATTACCTTTTCCGGCGACATTCCCAGAAAAAGTCCTGTGATGATCGATACGATCAGCAGAGCCAGCATCGGACTTATTTTCCTGACGATAAGAACAAGGAGAAGAAGAAGTCCGAAGAGTACAATGATTAAGGCCATAACAACAAATTAATGCTCAGAAAAACTGATTTACTTTATTAAAGATTAGCAAATAAATCCTTATGTAATAAAATATTGAGAGAAATAAATGAACAGCAGCTGAAGTATTTTCTCGCTGTAAACCTTATTACTTCAATTTAGAGGCTGCCCAAAATATGGCATTTCTGTACATACTGGTATAGGATGGATTTTCAAACAATTCAGGACCATGACCCATGAAAATATACACATTCCTGGCCTTCATTTTAGTATTTGTCCATACAACGGGGTGATCACCCATCTTAATGTCCCGGGAAGGGATATATGTACTTTCATCAACTGCAGCCAGAACCTGTATGTTTTTATTCAGTCGCGGGCTTTTATCATAGGTATACCATTCTTCTCTGAGGACAGGAAATGAAGCCGGTACACCTGCCATTACAGGGTGCTTTTTTATCTCTACATTCACGGTGGCTGCTGCAAAATCCGGAATATACTTTTTGAATTGGATACCGCCCATAAATTCGGAAAACCATTGCCATAATGGAAAACCATCGAAAGTCCCAAGCAAGGTAGCATGATGAAAACCTATCCAGCCACCTTTGCCCTGCTCAATATATTCAATAAAGGCCTCTTCAGATTCCCTGCTCCAGGAATAGGGGGGATAATCAATCTGAATAAATAATTGGTACTGACTCAGGAATTCCTTAGTAATGGGTTTAGTATTGGTATAATAATCAATGGTAAAATTGCTATCTGCTGCAAGTTTGTTGAGCCAAATTTTGGCTGCCTGAGTATGGAGAATGTGATGACCTCCGTTCTCGCCTACAGCAAGCACCTTAAACCGGGGTTTAATTGTTTGAGCACCTGCAGCATTGCTGAAAATGAGAAAGAAATGAAACAAAAGGATTTGAAACAGCCTCATCTTTATTTTTAGGATCATTGAAAAATAAGCTCAATTTA
>CAZTRY010000025.1:0-26164 GCA_964616525.1 uncultured Sphingobacterium sp.
TTGCTGCTTTAGCATTTGGATTTTCGGGATGCTTGAACGGAAAACGCGAATCAAAATTCCAGGTTTCCACATGAGTGTCGATGACCAGACGCTTTTTCTTAAATTTCTTCGGCATTGAAGCCAGTACTGAATCAATAGGATCAATCAGGCCCAGCAAGGGCATTGCTGCCATACCTTTAATAATGTCTCTGCGTTTCATATTACAATGCATTTTATAGTTAAAGATCATCCGGTCAGGTTGCCAGTGGCTGACCACCCGGAATCATGACTTTTTGTTTCGGAAGTTTTGTTGTGTTACGTCTGGCAGTGAATTTGGCGGTCAGATACTCACCCATATGAATATCTCCGGCGATAACATCTCCATTCACTTTTCCAGAGAAGAGGTAGATTATGATGTTCCCAACAATCGGGATCGTACTTCTGATCTTTACCTCATTTCCGTCGATCGTACCCACCATATTTTTAGTATCCAAATCTCCCTTATGAGTTCCCTGAATCCAGTTTCCATCCTGTTCAATCACAAAGGAATGCTGACTCGTACTTAAAGCATATTGTACTTCCACATCCCAGCGTCCGCTAAGATTAGCGGCGGGGGCAGCCATTTCAGGTTTAAAACTTCGTTTCTTAGATAAAACCTCATAGAGGCGCTCAGCCACTATTTTCTCCTCACCCGGCTGCATATGACCCGGAGTAATTTGTATTGACGTAGTTCCATCAGCCTCATCACGATTCCCTAATGCGATTCTGGGCTTATTCCTTCCCACTTCTTCTGCAATCTCATAACCGGTAACGGGATATTTTGCAGGATCCCACATAATATGCAATACCGGGTATTTATTATTCAGATTTACTGGTTCAACAATTTTAGTTGTAAGTCCGCTGATACCAGAAACCCTCTTCGAAATTACATCAAGCCAGGAAAGCCATCTTTTCCATTCTGCATCATGATCGCGAACCAACCAATCCTCAACTGCAGCCACCATGCCGACTATTTCATCCCGATCCAGTTTATTATCACGGCCAGGTCCATGGTGTGGTGCACTGGCCTGCCATGCAGCCATTAAAATATTTTTATTGCCAAGCATTAATCCAGCCGACTGCGGTCCGCGAATAGTTTTACCCCCGCTGTAAGCGACAACATCTGCTCCCCTTTTTAAATGGACAGGTGGAATTGTAAGACTCTCTGCTGCTGCATCCATCAGAATAGGTACATTCTTTGGTTTGGCAATTGCTGCAATTACTTCCAGTGAAAGGGGCTGACCGGTATCCGAAGCAGCTCCAGGTGTACCTGAGGTCAGATAGATCATTGCTGTTTTCGGATTAATCGCCTTCTCCAGCTCAGCGGCTGTCGAAACTGTTATTATTTTGACTCCAATATTCCTTACGGCATGATCATAATGCTGCCTTGAATATCTTGGTATGATTACCTCGGTTTTTTCAAATCCGCTAAGGTCAGGGATTCGGATCAGTCTTTCCGGACTTCCACCTGTTACACAGGCTGCTGTAATGTGCTTAACACCGGCTGCACACCCTGACGAAACCATTCCCCATTCCGTTTTGGTAAGTTCAGATAGTCGCCTGCCAGCTGCTTCTGCCAGCTCATCGAGCTGAACGAAATTATTACTGGCTGCATCCAGTGCTGCTTTAACTTTCGGGAGTTTAATTGAACCTCCAATGATAGTAAATGAACCTCTGCAATTTATGATTGGTTCAACCCCCATCGAACGATAAATATTTTTCTCATCCATGAAGGAACTCAAACTTGTTTCTGCTAAACTTTCCAGAGATCCTTGCACTTTTCCTGATTCTGCCGCTTCTACAGAAAGAATGTTCCCGGCTACAGGAAGTAAAGCAAGTCCTTTGATCACACTTCTACGCTTCATTTTATTTGTATGTATTTGCTGCCAGTCCGTTCAGATCCCAAACAATCCTTCCGGCTCGCACAGTAAGTTCTGCCTCAAGTTTTCGATCCCCTTCGATCCTGTTTTGTCCGGAGTCTACAAAACCAAACTTGCCATTAATTATACTCAATACAGCAATATCAGCTACTGAGCCCTCCGATAAATTTCCAAGATCTTCCCTCTTAATTGATTTCGCGGCATTCCAGCTACCACGAGCTATTACTTCGGGAATACTCATGCCAATATTTAAATATTTAGACATCACATTCAGCATGTTCTTCATACCTGAGTTCATACTGGTGCGATGCTCATCGGTACCAAAAGAATTTGGCCATAGTCCCTGATTAAATGCCGGAATTGCCTGATTGAACCAGAATCCCGCTCCACCATGCCCAACATCGAATAATACACCTCTTTTCTGTGCGTCTAGAACAAAAGGCCTAACTTTTCCTTGTTCATCAACAACAGTCATACGTTCAGATACATTCTCAAATGAATGAGTGATGATATCACCGGGACTCATATGATCCAATTGTTCCTGGAGGGTGTATTGAGGCATGTGACACTCAACAAAAAGCGGTGTATTTGCAATTTTTGCAGCTTCAGAAGCCCTCTCAAAAGGAATCCAGCTTTTACCTTTATAATGACCAACCCTGGTACCAACAATATATTCTTTGTACTTCTGAATGGTTTCAGCGGTCTTCTGAACGCTAACTGTGCCCATATCAGGTTCAAAACCAGACCCTGAACTAAATCCGGTTTCAAAAATATTGATCCAGGCGAGCACACGGGTAACGGAAGGATCAATAACTTTCGCTTTAAACTCCGGAAAAGTTCTCCATCCGGTAGTCCCAGCATCAACAACAGTAGTTATTCCCGAGCGTATTGCAAAAGCATCAGGAAGCTGACTGGATTGTCCATCCAGGAAACCAGGATTACTGCCCGCAAAGACATGGGTATGGATATTAATCAGACCCGGAGCAACTATGAGTCCGCTGACATTAAGCACCTTTTTTGCAGCCGTAACGGGAATATCTGCAGACACTCTGGATATTTTCCCGTCCTTAACTGCAACATCCATCTTAGCATCTATCATATTTTTTGCATCAATGAGCCTACCTCCCTTAAGTAATAAATCATAATCCTGAGCCCGGGATAGAAACGGACTTAGCAGAAAAAATAGAACAAGCGATACTCTTTGAAGAGAAATCATAACACGGCTCCTGATCTCAAAATAGAAATAGTTCATGAACCTGCTTTTTTCGGTATAAAATAAATTAGTTTCCATGATAATAAATTTCAGAAAAATTAGTTTTTCCAGGCTTGTCCGCTGATTCCATTCAAATCCCACATAATTTTCCCGGCTCTTAAAGTCAGTTCAGCCTCCAGCTTTTTTGTCCCCACGACGCTAACTTTTCGAACATCGGTATAGCCAAACTTTCCTTCCCTAAGATTGAAAACTGCTATATCCGCCTCGGCACCAATGCTTAAATGACCAAGATCTGTACGCTTGATTACTTTGGCCGGAGCCCAGGTAGACCGCTCAATTACATCCTTCAGCTGCATACCCAATGCCAGAAACTTGGACATTACATTTGTCATATCTTTCATTCCTGCATTCATGCTTTGATCATGTAAATCAGAACTGATTACATCAGGTAAAAAACCCTGCTTGTATGCAGGAATAGCCTGCGACCATGAGAATGCCCCACCACCATGCCCAACATCGAAAATCACACCACGCTTCTGGGCTTCTAAAACGAAGGGCTTTAATACTCTGGTCTTCTCATCTACAATAGATTCACGACCAGAACTGATCTCAGAATAGGTATGGGTAAAAATATCTCCGGGACGAAAATGCTTTAGAAAAAGTGATTCAATAGAGTTTGTCGGCATATGCTCTCCAAAATCTACCATAATTGGCACATCGGCTAGCCTGCCCGATTCAATTGCCTTGTCAACAGAAGTAAATTCTCCCCAGTAATGTGCTGATTTAATACCCACGAGAATCTCAGGGAATAACTTTTTAATCATATAGGCATTCATCTCAGGATTCATATCATTGATATCCTGCTCTTCAAACCTGCCGATCATTCCATTCCCGATCACATTCAGAAAAGCGAGAATCCGGGTTTGGGATTTATCAATGGACTGAGCCTTAAATGTTCTGAAATTTCGCCAGCCCGAAGTTCCTGCATCTACCATCGTAGTTACTCCGGATCTGAATGAGAAAGCATCAGCCTGCTGACTGCGGGAAGAATTAGCTACCGAAGTACTATACTTGTCGGTTCCCAGAAATACATGCACATGCATATCGATTATTCCGGGGCTGACATAGAGACCACTGACATCCACCGTTTTTTTTGCTGAGGACTCCGGAATGTTTGCTGCGACCCTGAATATTTTACCATTCAGAATGGCTACATCCATTTTGCTGTCAATCTTATTCTTAGGATCAATAACATGACCACCTTTCAGAAGAATATCAATTTCCTGGCCATGCAGTGTTTGAAAAGCCATAAAAAAAAGAACTATCAGGCTTACTACCCGATAGTGAAACAGGCATGAATTAAATTCCTTAAATGTTTTCATTCTATTTCTCCCTGATATTATTCGATTATAACCGTGTATATCAACAGACCAAAGTTCGTATAAGCTGCCTATTGAAATTTAAGAATCCCAAAGAACTGAGGTAAATGAAACTGTGGTTTATCATTTTTAACTACGTTCCAGGTAATATAATGCGGATTGGAATTGATTTCGGCGATTTTGTAGAAATTCGCTCTCCAGGCCACTCCCGGTTTAGGACGAACCACGTTCGTATATTTTTCAAGCATACTCAATGGAATCTTAAAAGACATAGTCCAGGTAACCGGCTCAGTAATCTCTGTATCAATTACCTTTGGCAAGGAAGCCTTGATCTGAATTTTCTGAATATCTTCAACCGTAGGCCTGTTTTTTTTGTGATGAAGCAGCGGGGTTCCTCCACAATTGATTTCGAGATTAAAATAATTAATGGGATTATCTGCTTCAGGTGAGAAAAAAAACTCAACAGCAGAGTCTCTCCATACCGGACCGTTTATTTTTTCAGTAACACTTCTCACATAGCGATCCTTAACTCGATAAATAACATAGATAAAATCGTTATCATAAGTCATTTTAACATCTGCCATTGGTTTAAATGCAGGAATTTCACCCATGTAATTCCGGATCTTGATTGATTTTATTCCTTTCCAGCCTGATTCATTCCATTTGTCGTTAACATCAACAGTTTTAGCCGATTTTTTAACATTGTAGACAAGAAAATCCGGGGAATTATTCGCAGAACCCTGCTGTGCATTCACTACATTGACAAAAAACAGGGTTAGCAAGAAAAAGAGGGGCGTGATTTTTAAATTTTTCATCAATTTTAGTATTGTTTAGTATAAATGTTATTTAAAAGAGGAATTTATCAACTCTGAAGAGGTCATTTAATTATCTGCCGGACTCTTTTAAACTTAAAGAGACCGGCAGGAAAGAAAATCAGGTAGCTAAAGGCGGACCTGCAGGAATTTGAATTCTTTTCCTTGCGGGTTTCGATTTACTACGGTTGGCGGTAAAAGTAGCAGTTCTGTATTCACCCAGATGAATATCTCCCGACATCGAATCACCACTTACTGTACCCTGGAACAGGTAATTAATGTTATCAGCAATAATTTTAATTGTGCTTTCAAACCGCACCTTGTTACCATCAATTGTACCTGCAACAGCTCTTGTGGCAAAATCTGCTTTATGCGTGCCTGAAAGCCAGTTACCATCCTGTTCAATGGTTAAAGTATGCATGCTGGTACTGCTGAAAAACTTGATATTCAAATCCCATAGGCCTGTAAGATTTGCAGAAGGGGCAGACATTTCTGGCTTTGGACTTCGCTTTCTTGAAAGAACTTCATAGAGTCTGTCTGCAATAATCTTCTCTTCCCCTGCCTGCAACTGACCGGTAGTAATACTGACAGAACTGATACCATCGGTTTCACCACGACTGGCCAGAGCAATCCTTGGTTTGTTTCGGCCTAACTCCTCTGCCAGTTCAAAACTATTGATATTGAGCTTGTTAGTATCCCATTTTACATATAGTACCGGTGATTTATTTGAAAGCCCGGCAGGTTCATAAACTTCTGTTTTCACACCATCGATCGGAACAATCTTCTTGGATATAGTATCCAGCCAACCCAGCCACTTCTTCCAGTCGGCAGCATGATCCCTTTTAACCCAATCTTCAACTGCTGCCATCATTCCAATCATTTCCTCACGACCTACCTTATTATCCCTTCCAGGACCATGGTGAGGAGAGCTTGCCTGCCATGCAGACATCAAAATGGATTTATCACCTAACATTAATCCTGCACATTGCGGTCCGCAAATCGCTTTACCTCCACTATATGCAACCAGGGTGGCACCCCGCTTCAGATGGACTGGAGGTATGGTTAGATTTTGAGCTGCCACATCAATTAATACAGGGATATTTTTAGGCTTTGCATAGGAAGACACCACCTCTAAAGATAGGGGTTGGCCTGTTTCTGATGCAGCACCTGCAGTAAGGTAGATCATGGCAGTCTTTGGATTAATTGCTTTCTCCAATTCTTCCGGAGTAGAAACGTGAACAATTTTAACCCCAATATTCCTGATCCCATGATCATAGGCATTACGCGAGTATAATGGAATGATGACTTCATCCTTATCAAAGCCGGTCAGGTCTGGGATTCGAATTAGTTTTTCAGGATTTCCACCTGTAACACAGGCAGCTGTGATGTGCTTGAGTCCAGCTGCACAGCCTGCCGAAACCATACCCCATTCTGCCCCTGTCAAATCAGCAAGGCGCTGGCCAATTCCATCAGCAAGTTCGTCATATTGTACAAAGTTATGCGCTGCAGCTTCCATAGCTTCACGAACCGCAGGACGCTCAATGGATCCTCCAATGATCGTATATGTTCCCATACAGTTTATGACTGGTTCCACACCTATTCTGCGGAAAATATTGGTATCTGCCATGAATGAGGCTGCTGTTGTAACAGCTTCAGTTCCTGACAATGCAGTGGATCCGCTTTCGGCAAGTGAGTTCCCCAGGACTGACTGTGCCGGGAGAACTGCTCCTGCAACTGGCAACATCGCCAATCCTTTGATTACATTTCTACGTTTCATTTTATATCTATTAATTTCTGTCTGTTTCTATTTATAAGCATTTGCTGCCAATCCATTGAGGTCCCAAATAATACGACCTGCACGTACCGTAAGCTCGGCTTCCAATTTTTTATCACCTTCAATCTTATTATTGCCCGAATCTACAAAACCAAACTTTCCTTTAGCTACACTCAATACAGCAATATCCGCGACCGATCCTTCCGACAAGTTTCCCAGGTCTTCACGTTTGATCGATTTGGCGGCATTCCAGCTTCCTCTTGCTATAATATCCGGCAAACTCATTCCCATATTCAAATATTTTGACATCACATTCAACATGGTCTTCATACCTGAATTCATGCTTGTACGATGCTCATCTGTTCCAAAAGAATTTGGCCATAAACCTTGCTTAAATGCCGGGATGCCCTGATTAAACCAAAATCCACCACCCCCGTGTCCAACATCAAACAGTACACCTCTTTTTTGAGCAGCCAATACAAAAGGTCTGACTTTTCCCTGCTCATCAACCACAGTCATACGCTCAGAGACATTTTCAAATGCATGCGTCATAATATCCCCGGAACGCATGCGATTTAGCTGATCTTCAAGTGAATACATAGGCAAATGGCATTCTACAAAAAGTGGTTTATTGACTAATTTTGCGGCTTCTGAAGCGCGGTCAAAGGGCTTCCACTCAGTACCATCATATCGTCCGATACGCACACCAACCAGAATATCCGGATATTTATTGACCGTCTCGGCAGTTTTCTGAACATCCATTTCAGCGATATTTTCCTGGGCTTTATCTACTGAATAACCAGAGGCAGCAATGCTCAAAAAGGCCAGTACACGGGTCATTGAATTATCAATGATTTTAGCCTTAAAATCCGGGAAAGTACGCCAACCCGAAGTCCCTGCATCAACAACGGTTGTAATTCCTGCACGTGGTGCAAAGGCATCAGGCAACTGACTTGAGGTACCGTCAGTAAATCCCGGATTGCTACCGGCATACACATGCGTATGCATATTGATCAGGCCCGGAGCAACAATTAAACCGCTGACATCGACAACCTTTTTTGCAGAGCTGGCAGGTATGTCTGCAGCAACGCGAAATATTTTCCCTGCTTTAACCGCAACATCCATTTTACGATCAATGTTATTTTTTGTATCGATGAGGTGCCCACCTTTTAATAACAGATCAATATCCTGAGCCTTAACCTGAGTGGCAGAGACAAAGAACATAAATACTACCATTAATGGCATTGCAGCAAGTAATGACCCTGAACTTTTGAAATTAAATAGCTTGTTCATATTGTTTTAATTTTATGATTTCATTCAATAAAAATCAATTTGTAATGGCCGGCATTTGCCAATCCGGAGCGCTGATCCCATTTAAATCCCAGACTACACGTCCGGCCCTGAGCGTCAATTCTGCTTCCAGTTTTTCTGTTCCGCTGATTTTTGTGCGCCGAACATCCATATAGCCGAAATTTCCCTTTTTCAGGTTAAAAACAGCAATATCAGCCTCAGAGCCAACACTTAAATGACCCAAGTCCGGACGCTTAATTACTTGTGCAGGGTTCCATGTTGAACGTAAAATAACATCTTGAAGCCCCATACCCATGGCTAAAAATTTAGACATGACATTAGTCATATCTTTCATGGCTGCATTCATACTCAAATTATATAGGTCTGTGCTGATTGTATTGGGCATGAAACCTTGCTTCAAAGCCGGAATTGCTTGATTAAAGTTAAACGCCCCTGCCCCATGACCAACATCGAAAATTATACCTCTTTTTTGCGCGGCAAAAACGAAAGGTTTTACTTTCCTGGTCTTTACATCAACTATAGATTCTCTGCCACCGGCAGTTTCTGAAATTGCATGTTCAGAGAATGTATGAGTAAATATGTCTCCAGGTCTAAAATGCTCCATAAATAAGGATTCTATTGAATTTGGTGGTGAATGCTCACCAAAGTCGACGATAACAGGAACATTCGCTAGTTTACCGGATTCGACCGCTTTATCTACTGATGTGAAATCACCCCAGAAATGTGCTGATTTAATCCCAACCAAAATAGTTGGATGTAATTTCTTAATCATGTAAGCATTCATTTCCGGATTCATATCAGTAACATTCTGCTGATCATACCGGGTAACCATTCCACCACCTACAACATTTAAAAAAGCTAAAATGCGAGTTTGGGAACGATCAATTACCTGAGATTTAAAAAGCGGGAAATTTCTCCAACCTGAAGAACCCGCATCCACCACTGTGGTAACACCGGCTCTGAATGAGAATGCATCTGCCTGTAATCCGCCAGGAGAGTTAGCTGAAATACTATTCACATCTGCTCCGTGAAAGACATGGGCATGCATATCAATAATTCCCGGAGTAACATATAAGCCACTGATATCTATCGTCTTTTTAGATAAGCTTGCAGGAATATTTGCAGCAACACGGAATATTTTATCTGCGACAATCGCAACATCCATTTTAGCATTGATGTTATTCTTTGGGTCAATGACATGTCCGCCTTTCAGTAGAATATCTATTTCCTGAGCCTCAACTGTTGCTGTTATCAGGATGAGAGCTAAAACAGCGGCAATTCTCTGTACAGTCCGGACAAATTTGTGCTGAATAAATTCTGAAATACCTGCTGTTTTAGTTCTCATGATTATTTTTTTAAATACAATTGATTATCTGCTGACAGCATCCCACTGAGGTCCGCTGATACCATTTAAATCCCAGGCAACCTTTCCGGCACGAAGTGTTAACTCTGCTTCTAATTTTTTGGTTCCATTAAATACTGAACCACGTGCATCCATAAATCCGAATTTGCCTTCTCTGATATTAAATACTGAAACATCTGCTTCTGCTCCGACACTCAAATGTCCAAGTTCAGTATGCTGAATAACATTCGCAGGGTTCCAGGTAGAACGTAAGATCACATCCTGAATAGACATTCCCATATTGAGGAATTTGGACATTACATTTGCCATGTCTTTCATACCTGCATTTCTGCTATTTCTGTACAAATCAGTACTGATTGTATTTGGATAAAAACCTTGCTTTAATGCATTGATCGCAGTACTCCAAACAAAAGCTCCACCGCCATGACCGGTGTCAAAGATTCTGCCCTGCTTTTGGGCTTCAAAAATGAAAGGCTTTACTTTGTTATTGCCATCAACAATAGGTTCGCGGCCATTAGGAGTTACTGCTGAAGCAGCATTTCCAGAAAAAGTATGTGTAAAAATATCGCCTGGACGGAAATGCTTCATAAATAGCTCTTCAATAGATAGTTTAGGTGTGCTTGATCCAAAATCCACCATAATTGGCTTATTGGTCAATCTTCCTGTAGCAATTGCACGGTCAACCGGACCGAAGTCATTGCCCTGATAATGGTGCGCTTTAATTCCTACAATGATATCAGGATATTCCTTCATGATGAATGCAGTAGTTACCGGATTCATGTCTGTAGTATCCTGAGCATGGACTGTGCCCAACATGCCATGTCCGGCCATGCTAATAAATGCAAGCACACGGGTTTGTGAGTTGTCTATAGTCTGCTTTTTGAATTGATGGAAATCCCTCCAGCCTGCAGAACCAGCATCAACAACTGTGGTTACTCCTGAGCGGAATGTAAAATCGTCTGGGGCAACACTGCCAAAACCGTTTGTTATACCAAAGCCCGTAAATCCTGGTTCTTCAGCACCTGCAAATACATGGACGTGCATATCAATAAAGCCAGGAGATACATATAATCCCTTTGCATCTACTGTTCTCTTTGCAGAAGTGGATGGAATGTTTGCTGCAACCCGGTAGATCTTACCATCCTTTATTGCGACATCCATGACGGAATTAATATTATTTTTTGGATCAATCACATGACCACCTTTAATTAACATGTCAATTTCCTGTGCCTTTAGGGCTGACTGAGCCATCAAACATGCGGCAAAAACGAGAATTCCTGCATATTCTCTGATTTTTACAATTAGATTTTTATTCATTATATATAGTTTAAGTGTTTAAATTGAATTTAAGTAATTTCAGTTAACTGGCAAGCGGCGCGCCTGAAGGAACAAAGATCTTTTGTTTCGGACCCATCTTTTTATCCCTTACTGCGGTAAACTTTGCACTCCTGTATTCTCCCATAAAAATACTTCCGGTCATCTGATCACCGGAAACTGTACCTGTAAAAGTATAAGGCACATGGTCTCCAATAAGCCTGAGCGAACTTTGAAGTCTGATCTGATTCCCTTCGATACTTCCGGATAAATCACTCACTGCAAATGTTGTTTGATGTCCCCCCTTAATCCAGTTACCGTCCTGTTCAATAAAAAGTTTGTGCTTCGCCAAACTACTCGAGAATTTCACATCCACATCCCAACTTCCTGCCAAACTTTGTGCAGGAGCTTGCATTTCTGTAACAATTGGAGATCTTTTAGCTGTTAAAATTTTATAAATTTTTTCTGCAGCAATTTTTTCTTCACCAGCCTGCATGCCGATGGTTGTAACAGCGATACCGTTTACATTTGGATCCTTCCCTCTTCCTCCGCCGGCAGCTACAGCAATCCTTGGTTTTGTTCTGGCCAGTTCATCAGCCATTTCAAGGCCGGTGATGTTAAGCACATCCTTATCCCAGCTTATGACCACTTCCGGCGACACATTAGATAGTCCGGATTGGGTTGACGGAACATGTACCATTGTTTGAACACTTTTTATACCAGAGACTTTTTTAATTATATGATCAAGGTATGAATACCATTGTTTCAGTATCGCATCATGATCAATTTCTTTCCATGCCCTGACTGCCGCCACCATACCAAACATTTCGTCGCGATCTACTTTATTATCCCTGCATGGACCATGGTGAGGAGAGCTTGCCAACCAGGCAGAGGTCAGTATATCTTTATTTCCAAGGATCAATCCACAAGACTGGGGACCGCAAATTGCCTTCCCGCCACTATAAGCAACAATTGTTGCACCACGCTTCAAATGTACAGGAGGGAAGGTCAGAATCTCATTGGCTGCATCAAAAAGTACCGGTATATTTTTGGTCTTAGCAACCGCTACAATATTTTCAAGAGACATCGGAGCACCGGTCCACGACCGGTCTCCATTCACTACATAGATCATTGCCGTTTTGGGATTTATTGCATTCTCAAGTTCCTCCATCGATTCAACATTGACCATGGTAACCCCAATATTTCTGATGGCATGATCATAAGCATTACGCGAAGTGCGGGGAACAATTACTTCAGTTTTTTCGAGCCCCTCCAGATTAGGAATACGAACCAGTTTCTCAGGATCACCTCCAGCCACAACAGCTGCCGTTACCAGCTTCAATCCTGCAGCACAACCGGCAGATACTACTCCCCATTCTGCACCGGTCAGATTGGCAAGTTCCTGCCCAATACCATCGGCTACCTCATCCATTTGAGCGAAGTTTCTGGATGCCTCATCCATTGCTGCTTTAACCTGAGCACGCTTTAATGAGCCGCCAATAATTGTAAAAATTCCCCGGCAATTTATTACAGGTTCAATACCATGTCTCCTGTATATGTTATTTTTATCCAAAAACGACTCTAATGTAACTTCCACAGGCCTACCCGTATTAAATGGTGCAGCGGTTAATTTTCCGTCAAGCGGAGAAGCAAATGAGGAATTAAATGGAATGGCGCTGCCTGCCAGCGGCAGGAGTGACAGGGTTTTAAGAACATTTCTACGTTTCATTTTTGTTATGTTTTTTGTTTAAGGGTTATTATAAAACCCTGTAATAAATTCTTTTAATTTCTGTGTCTACCTTATCCAGATTATCCGTCAGAACTCTCTTTATTATCCATTTTCTGTCACCTGCCGTATTACCCGGAGCCAGTTCAATCCAAGAATTTTACGAATACGCTGCTCCGAATAACCAAGCTTCTGCATCGCATAAGTCATTTGAGGATAATCACTTACATCTCTTATTTCTCTTGGCAGAGGCGGCCCACCATCAAAATCTGAGCCCAAAGCAATATGATCTTCACCGACCAGACGAACACCATAATCGATTACCTTTGCAAGCTGGTCGACACCCATCCATACTTCGTCGGGGATTACTTCTTTATAAACAAAGGGAAGGCCCTTTGAAAGTCCCTGATCAACTTCCTCAATGCTCAATGGTTTTCTCACTGTCTCTGCTGCTTTCTTAGCTGGTCCCGGCTGACGTTTTGATTCCACCCACCGGGCATATTTGGGATTATTGAAACTGCTCCCGAATTGTATTCCGATGACCCCACCTTTTGCGGCTAAAGCTTTGGCGCTTTCATCTGTTATACATCTTAAACTGTTTACAATTCCACGGAAGCCCCCATGACTGTAAATCACAGGCTGTCTGCTCGCTTCAACAGTCTGAAGAATTGCTTCATCAGATGCATGGGAAACATTAATAAGCATCCCCAATTTATTCATCTCAGCAACAATATCACGGCCATGGGCATTTAATCCGCCCCAGCGCCTCTCTCCATAACAGGAATCAATAAATGCATTCGTTTCATTATGAGCAGTAAGCTGCACTGAACGAAGGCCTAAACGGTAAAGACTCCTTAATATATTCAGATCTCCATCCAGGTCAAAGCCTCCTTCAAGGTCCAGAAAAGCAGCCATCTTTCCTTTACGGTTTATCCTGGCAATATCTGAAGCAGTATGTGCGAGTTCAATGAGATGATTGTTTTTCTCTATCTGTGCAAGAGCCAGCTCAATAACCCGAAATGTATTTTTCACTTCATGACGGTCGGGATAATATGGCTCAGGAGTATAGCAGGAGAAGAACATTGCATCGAGTCCCCCCTCAATAGCTCTTGGAATATCAACATGACCATCCGGATAGCGCTCTCCAATATCAAGCCCCTGCAGCAGCTGCCTGGTCATCATATGAATATGACCATCCATAACAAAAGCTTTTTTATGCAGCTCAGAAGAAATTGATTGGCCCGATTTGGAATTGAAAAATGATCCGGATTCATCAATAATTGAATTTTCCCAATTGATAAGAGGAGAAAATTCAGCTATTGGCAGAATCGTTAAGCATTTTATGACATCCCTGCGTTTCATTTATTTTATTCCAAATTAGAGCCCCACAAGGGGTATTTGCTTTCTGAACTTGATAATGAGCTTCAACCTCAGTAATAGCCCATTAATATGCTCCTGATTAGAGAGAAAGAGTTCATTTATTTTTCTTTTTCAATATAGAAAAAAACAAAATAAGCCGTGCACATATATGAATCACGCTAAAATTTTACATGACCCGGTCGGGATTCGTTTTTAGAAATCCGACATAATTATGTTAAAATAAGGGATACTGTGAATGAGACTCACAGTATCCCTTTATTATTCCAATGCTTTAATATCGCCCTATAAGGACTAACTACCAGCCGGTATTTTGGGTTAATTTAGGATTTATATCCAACTCCAGCTGTGGAATTGGGAACAAAGCATGTTTAGCTGTATATCCCAAAGGACCTAATTCCTGCTGAGCTAAACCCCATCTTCTCAAATCATTAAAACGGATGAATTCAAACATCAATTCCACTTGTCTTTCCTTATTAATGGCATTGAACATGGTTGCCTTCGTACCTGTATCGGCAGCGGTTAATGCAGGCATGTTTACAGAAGGTCTGGCACGAACCTGATTTACTGCAGCTCTTGCTTCAGTTAATTTATTTAACTCATTTGCTGCTTCAGCATACATCAATAGCACATCAGCATAACGTATAATCGGATAGTTTATACCATTACTGTTGACATACATAATTGGCCACATACCTTTTTTAACTGCATAACCTGTTGCTGACCAAACCGCACTAAATGTAGAAAGCGCTGCACTGACGTTGGGAGCAAATGTATCCCCTGGTTTAAAAATGGACATACCTCTTCGTGGATCTGCAGGATCAAATGCATCAAATGCTCTCTTAGTTGCCAGACCAGAACCGGTAGCACCATTAACAGCCGGAAGATAACTTCCATTACGGCCATTTGTACCACTACCGCCAATATCAGCAAATTGAACCTCAAAAATTGATTCTTTATTATTCTCGAAACTACGGTGCCATACCTCCTGGAAATTATCCATCAGGCCATATTTTCCTGAATTGATTACCAGTAAAAAATACTTTTCAGCATTGGCATAATCCTTATTATACAGATAAACTTTACCTAGTAAGGCCTGAGCCGCACCTTTAGTTACTCTGCCTAAATTAGCTCCGCTGTGTGAGACAGGGAGACCTGCTTCTGCTGCCAGTAAATCAGCAATTATTACCTTATAGATGTCAGCAGCCGGTGTTCTTCCAACCAGAGCTGCATCTGTATCAGGTAAAGGTTGTGTGATCAATGGTACTGCTCCAAAAATATTAACAAGATCAAAGTAAAAGAGAGCCCTTAAGAATTTAGCTTCTCCTATATATTGATTCTTTAAAGCATCTGCCATATTAATTCCGGGAATGTTTGCAATGGCAAGATTTGACCTGTATACCCCTTCATACAATCCTCTCCATGTATCATGAATCTGATTCAGTGCCGGGAAGTACGTGAAATTATTATACTCTAAAGGAACTGTATTAGAAAGTAAAACCTCACCGGATGGTACATCATAAATCCGCTGGAGATTAATACTCCAGGCGCTTTGAAGGGAAACATAAATTGCATTTACCCCCAATTGAGCTCTTTCGGCTGAATTATAAAAACCATCTTCTGTTAATGCATCCGGTGGTGACTTTTCTAAAAACTCCTTCTTACAACCTGCAAATAACAATAGCATTAACATGGTTGATATACCTAATTTTAGATTTTTCATATTCTTGTATTTTTAATTTCTTAATGAACTGATTAATTAGAAAATTCTACGATCTAAAAGATTAGAAAGTCAAATTAACTCCGAATGAATAAACGCTAGGAATAGGAGTTGAACCAGTATCTACTCCAAAACCAAGTGGACTCATTGAGTCATCATTGAAACCTACTCCACCCAAAGTATCCGCATTGTAGTTAGGATATTTGGTTATGGTAAATAAGTTTTGTCCATTAAAATAAATTCTTGCATTTCTGGCACCCACCCTCTTAAGTATACTTTGAGGAAGTGTATAGCCAATCTGGAAATTCTGCATTCTTAAGAAATCTGCATCCAATACATAATCAGACTGACTACGATTATTCTGATTTGTATCACCACGTACTGCACGTGGAAGGGTATTGGAAGTTCCAGGTCCTTTCCAGCGATTTAAAACAGTAGTTTTGTTATTCCATTCACCCTGCATAGTTTCAAGATAGACACCCTGTGAATCATATAATTGTTTTCCACTGGTTCCATAAAAACTCATGTTGATGTCAAAACCCTTCCAGCTTGCATCAGCTGCAAATCCGTAATCAAAATCAGGCCATGGATCACCAATATTGGTTCTGTCATTAGCATCAACTTTGCCATCGCCATTGATATCTTTAAATCTTCTGTCACCCGGCTTAGCACCAACCTGAGTAGGGTGTGCATTAATCTCAGCCTGAGTCTGGAAAATTCCATCATTAATATGACCATAGAAGTGAGACATCGCGGATCCAGGCATAGTGCGGGTAAAGGTTCCTGAATAGTACACATTCTCAACCAGGTTGATAATACTTGTACCGGCTCCCAATGAGATTACTTTGTTTCGAACATTGGATAAATTACCTGAAACACCATATTTCAATTCACCAGTTCCGCCTCTGTAACCTAACAAAAACTCCATACCCTTATTCTGCAATTGGGCAGCATTTTGGAAAGGTCCGGCATCACGGGCAAATCCGGTTACTGTAGATATTGGAGTACGAACCAGAATTCCATCGGTATCCTTTATCCAGTAATCGGCAGTGAAATAAATTTTGTTCTGAAGAAAGCTTAAATCTACCCCAATATTGGTTTGAGTAGTTGTTTCCCAACGAAGGTTTGGATTACCCAGATTGTTAACCACTGCTGCCGGAGCCAGTTGGTCAGCACCAAAGAAATAACGGGCATTGGTTGACACAACAGTCTGATTACTGTAGTTACCAATATCCTGGTTACCTAACTGTCCCCAGCTAGCTCTGACCTTTAACCCACTGATTAATTTAGAATCCTTCAGGAAATTTTCCTGATCAACATTCCAGCCTACAGCCAGAGATGGGAAATTTCCATAACGGTTACTTTCACCAAATCGTGATGAACCATCGCGGCGTATAGTGGCAGTAACAAGATAACGGTCAAACAAAGTAATATTTGCTCTACCCAGGAATGATCTCAATGCCCACTCATTTTCAGTTCCACCAATTGTAAACACACCGGTACCTGCATTCAATACCTGAATGTCATTGCTTGGAAAATCCCTTCTGGTACCATTAATTCCATTCCCGAAATAATTCTGCTGAGTAAAACCACCCAATAAATTAATCCTGTAGTTTTCTTTAATAACCTTATTATAAGTAAGGGTATTCTCTACAAGATATTCGTACGACTCGTTTAAACTAGTATTTAAAGACCTGACGTTACTTCCCCTGTTATTCATCTGAAACTGAGGTACATAATTTTTGAATCTTCTTTGACCCATGTTCATTCCTCCATTCAACTTGTACTCCAAATCAGGAAGAATCTTAAAGGAAGCATAGGCACTACCAATGATTTTATTGTTAAAGGTATATGCCCTGTTCATATCACGACGACCAAGAATATTATCCCTGTTATTTACACCGGTAGTTGCAGGTGATGGACCGGCATACCCGCTATCATTATTAGGATCATAAATTGGCATGGTTGGGGCAGCTCCCATCATGTAAGCCAAATCCAGGTTATTACCAAAATTTAAATTCAGACCTTCATCTTTACTGGCAATTAATGATTGCCCGATTGTTAACTTTCCAATCTTAAATTCAGTTTTTACCCTTGAATAATAGCGCTTATAGGTACGGAATGCCAGAACACTTTCCTGATCAAAAATACCTCCCGAAATAGAATAACTAGCATCCTTAGTACCACCAGAAACAGTAAGTGAGTGATCCTGTATTGGTGCCGGATTGATTGCTGCATCCTGCCAGTCTGTATTTGTCCTTAAATTCACCGGATCATTCATTGCAGGCTGTAAAGGGAAGAAGTTACCATTTACGTGGGCCTCATTGATTACATCGGCCATTTGCTGAGAATTGAGCAATGGAATGAATTTATTGAAAGACTGAATACCATAGTATGAATTAAAGCTGATTGAAGGAGCGCGATTTGTACCACTTTTGGTTGTCAATAAAATCACACCATTTGCAGATCTGGCACCATAAATTGCTGCTGCAGATCCATCCTTTAGGACAGTTGTAGTTTCAATATCATTTGGGTTAATACTGTTGATATCTGCTGCCTCCATTGGCATACCATCAACTACATAAAGTGGGCCGGAGCCTCCAAATGTGTTTAATCCCCTGATACGAACGTTAACATTCTCTCCCGGATCACCTGAAGTACTGGTGAAAGCGACCCCTGCAACCTTACCTTGTAAAGCCTGGTTAATATTAGAGAATGCCTGATCTTTAATATCTTTTGATGTTACTGATACGACAGATCCGGTTAAATCACTTTTCTTCTGAGTACCATAACCTACTACCACAACTTCCTGAAGCGCTTCAGTATTTTGTTCCAGAACAACATCCAGGCTTGTGCGGCCTGCCATGGAAACCTCTTTTGTAGTGTACCCAATATAAGTAAACACTAATACACTTGAACCATCAGGAACATTAATGGTGTAACGACCATTAGCATCAGTACTGACACCAATCGCAGTTCCCTTCACTTTAACACTAACACCGATCAATGATTCTCCTTTTGAATCACTTACCTGACCTTTGACCTCCGTAGGGGGTGCCTTTTCTGATAGCTTTTTAATATTGATCAGAGCAGCCGGTAAAATAGCCGATGACTTTTGCTGAACAATAATAGTATTGTTACTAATTGTATAGGTAAGGGATTGATTTGAAAAAGATTTTTCAAGTACATCCCTGAGGGGTGCATTACTCACATTGATACTCACCGGTTTGGCTTCGTTGATCAATGGAGTGATATACACCAGATCGTAACCCGTTTGGGTTCCAATCTCTTTTAAGACCGTCTCAAGTTTGGCATTCTTAAATTTTAAGCTCACCGTTTGAGAGAATGATGCAGCACTGCTTATTTGAAGTAGGGCTGTGACCAATAAAACAAAAGTTAGTTTTATCATCAACAAGAGTTTTATTATGTAATCAGATGGCCTACATATGGTTAATGAATAGAATTTCATATCTTTGCGCGTTTGGGTTTAGTTAATACTTGTTCACAACAATTAAATTGGTAACCCGAATTTGGTCAGGGGCGTTGCAACCGCTCCTGGCTTTTTTGTTAGATTACCATTAGCTTTTCGGGGTCTATCTCATCGCATAACAGTAATCCTCCTTCCTTCAACTTTAAAATGAACGGCATTAGTTAACTGAAGTACATTCAATACTTCATTAATATCTTTTGATCTGGAAATATTACCTCCAAAACCTACATCCGGTATATGTCCAGAATAACTAACCTCAACATTATACCATCTTGATATCTTTCTCATGATACTTTGGATATCCTCATCTTTAAATAAAAAATATCCGTTCTTCCAGGCTGTTACTTCTTCTGTATCGGCCTCAATCACTTTGGACGAATGCCTCTCCGGTTGAAATTGCTGGCCCGGACTCAACAAAACAACCCTGTCCTTATAAATAATCTTTACTGAACCTTCAATCAGGGTTGTTTTAAAGGTCTCCTCATCTGAATAAGAATTAATATTAAACTGAGTACCTAAAACTTCCACTATCTGATCCTTGGTGATTACCTTAAATGGCTTATTGGGATTTTTAGCCACATCAAAATAGGCTTCACCATTCAATTCAACTTCACGTGTATTTCCGGAAAACAGGGCAGGAAACCGCAAAGTTGAAGCTGAATTCAACCACACTTTACTTCCATCAGGAAGATTAATCTGATATTTCCCACCAAAAGGGGTTTCTATTTTATTATAAATTACCTCGCCGGGTAAAGCTTCTGACACTGAATTTACATTCTTGGAAAATGAATACAATAACTCGCCATCAGCTGTTTTTTGTATACTCACTCCGGCCTGGTTTGCTAATAAACCTTTCTTGGCGTCTTCCAGAATAATTTTAGAACCATCGGAAAGCGTCAAAACGGCCTTATCACCACCAGGTTTGATTATCGACTTTTCATTGATAGGTTTGGATTTTGAAATTGCTTGCTTTGTATCAATAGTTCTATTGGTATAAAAGAACAGACCAATTGAAAGCATTACAAGAATGATTGCTGCCACACCAAGCTGATACCATGCCCTGATCACATGCCTTTCAGTCCTCTCAGCACCTGATTGCTGTCCAAACTTATCCTTAGCGACAATATTTTGAAATATTGTATTCTTATCTCCCTCAGTCAATGAAACACAGTTCTTCATTTTCCCAAGTTCCTGATCGATCGCAAAATTGATGCGCTCATCATCACCCTCTGATCTTAAATAATCAAATAAGTGCTCAAATTCATCCCTGCTGATTTTTCCTTCAGCAAAAAGACTTAAAAGCTCATCTAATTTATTCTGATTCATTACTGCCTGTCCAAAACTCAAAATGATTTAATGGTAATACACCCCAAAAACAAAACAGGACTAGTCTTATTAAAAATTTATTGAAAAAATAATAACAGAATGGAATTCTTCTTAATAGAGTATAGAAAATGCTTTTTGCAATTGGGTTCTGAGAGTCTTTAGAGCCGACACCATGTGATTCTTTACCGTATTCCTGGATATATTGAGTTCCTCAGCTATTTCATCATAACTAAGTTCCTGTTGCCTGCTCATCCGGTATACTAATTGCTGCTGCTTTGGAAGATTTGCTAAAACCTGTTCTGTAAATCGCTCAAGATCTTCCATATAAACATGCTCTTCAGTTTCATTACTGGTTGTTTGAAGGTTCAGCCACATCCTTTCCATCGCACTTTGGGAATTTGCAACCTGACGAAGTACATTTAATGTTAACCTGCGGGTGATCGTATACAAATATGGTGCAATTGGATATTGAGTATCCAACTTTTCGCGGTTAATCCACAAACTCATGAAAACTTCCTGAATAACCTCCTGACAAGGTTCTTTATCCTTCAGAAACCTCAGACTAAAGTAATAGAGTTTACTGGAGTAAGAATCAAAAACAATACGAAATGCAGCTTCATCACCCTCTTTAATACGGGTGATAAGCTCAAAATCGCAATTTTGTTCTCTTTTCAGCATTGTTTACAGTATTCAAACTAAATATAAAGTAAATATTGGAAATTATAATTAAAATATTCAATGAATTAAAATTCTGAAAGATATCAGAAATATTAAGAATAAATCACAACAGTCTGTTTTTCAATATTTTATGATTATAAAAATCAGCAGAATAAATGCCTGACTAAATGAGCAAAAGAATAACGGTTAATACTATGCTGCATAAGATTATCGCTGTATACCCACTTTTTTACCCGAAAAGGCATTTTTAGTACAAAAATTTGAAAATATTAATCTCAGAAAGCAATTTTGTAACATCTCAGTTATGAGTCTTACTTAATTGGCTGTATTATATAAAATCTTTCCTGTATTCTGTTAATCCATACTAAGGAAAGCGGTTCTTTATGAAATTACAATTATTAATAGTAAATATGTTGAATCAATCTATTGTCTATAATGAAATCTATTCTTCCTGAAAAATGCTATTTAGACTCACTAACCAATATCGAAAGAAAGAAATATTTACAAAAAGTCAGACTTGTTAAATTACTGCATACAGAAGGAGCAAAATCAAATGCAGATATATGCAGGGTATTAAATATAAGTTCACCAACATCTATCATTCTACTCAATGAACTTATTAGTGAAGGACTTGTAGAAAAGAAAGGCAAAGGAATATCTATTGGGGGCAGAAAGCCGGAATTGTATTCCCTTCCCAATAATTCCTTTTATGTGCTCTGTATAGAAATGGATCGGTTTAAAACCGAAATGGCGATTCTTGACAACAATAACAACAATATAACCGGAATAAAAAGTTTTTCCTTAAAACTCAGCAAAGATAAAAGTGCAATTAACCTGCTTCATGAATTTGCAGAACAATTTATTTCATCTTCAGGGATAGATACCAATAAGTTAGTGGGAATCGGACTTGGCATGCCTGGTCTTGTGGATTCAAATGAAGGCAGGAATTATACCTATCTGGTTAGCAGCACCGGTGATTCTAAATCCTTAAGAGATAACCTGGAAGAAAAATTTAATAAACCTGTCTATGTTCAGAATGATGTTAAGACCAATACATTGGCGGAATGCAGATTCGGACTTGCATTGAACAGGAAGGATGCTTTGGTTTTATTAATGGATTGGGGTATTGGTCTTGGGATCATCATGGATGGTAAACTGCAAAGTGGGATGTCGGGTTTTTCAGGTGAAATAGGTCATATTCCGTTTGTAAAAGATGGTGAACTTTGCCATTGTGGTAAGAGAGGCTGCCTTGAAACAGTTGCTTCAGGAATAGCATTGGCGAGGATGGCCAAAGAAGGAATAAAATCAGGCCAGACCTCCATCCTAAATACATTATCGGAAGAGGAAATTGACCAAATTGAACCTCAGGTAGTAATTGATGCCGCAAATAAAGGCGACCAGTATGCTATTAATATATTATCGCAGGTTGGTGAGAATTTAGGTAAAGCTGTAGCAACTCTTATTCAATTATTTAACCCTGAACTTATTATACTTGGTGGTAAAATAGCTGAGGCAAAGCAATATATTACAATTCCGATGCGGCATGCAATCAATACTTATTGCATGACAAGAATCAGGGAACATACAAAAATTGCACTGTCAACTTTAGGGCATAGCGCCGGCATACTTGGGTCGGCTAGTATCGTAATTGAAAATACCTTTGAAAGGCAGATAGAACTTGCAAGCCAATAGACTGATATTTAAGTAAACCTTTATCTCTTTTCTTTTTACCTGTTTACACGATTTCTGTCAGCATATTTTAGAAAGGGATGGCCTTATAGCAAAAAAGCCCGACAATAATACCAGGCTTTTTTATCCATATCGTCAGGATTAAATCAATTTTCTTTCAAGCAGATATTCAGCTATTTGAACTGCATTGGTTGCCGCCCCCTTCCGAAGATTATCCGCAACGATCCAAAGGTTCAGGGTTTTATCCTGAGATTCATCTCTTCTGATTCTTCCAACAAAAACCTCATCCTTTTCATGAGCGTCCATTGGCATTGGATACTTCAGATTTGCAGGGTCATCAACAAGAATAATGCCTTCCTCCTTTTCAAGAATTGAACGAACTTCATTCAGATCGAATTCATTTTCAAATTCAATATTAACTGATTCTGAATGACCTCCCATAACCGGTATACGAACTGTTGTTGCAGTTACGCGAATGGAATCATCACCCATTATTTTTTTGGTTTCAAGAATCATCTTCATCTCCTCTTTGGTATATCCGTTCTCCTGAAATACATCAATTTGCGGAATAACATTCAAGTCTATTGGATAAGCATATGCCATTGGGCCATTGATCCCTTTGCGCTCATTCATCATCTGATCAACAGCTTTTACCCCTGTTCCGGTAACTGACTGATAAGTTGAAACAACAACCCGCTTGATTTTATATTTATCATGCAATGGCTTTAAAACTACCACCATCTGAATAGTAGAACAGTTAGGATTGGCAATAATTTTATCTTCAGCACTTAATTGATTTGCATTTACCTCTGGCACGATAAGTTTTTTAGAAGGATCCATGCGCCATGCTGATGAATTATCAATGACTGTTGTACCTGCTTCCGCAAAGCGGGGTGCATTTTCAAGTGAGGTACCTCCGCCGGCAGAAAATAAGGCCACATCAGGCTTCATTGCTATAGCATCATCCATGGTCACAACAGTATATTTCTTTCCCTTAAATTCGATCTGTTTACCTGCACTCTTTGCTGAAGCTACGGGGATCAATTCAGTTACCGGGAAATTGCGCTCTGCTAAAACCTTTAACATCACCGAACCTACCAGGCCGGTAGCGCCTACTACTGCGACTTTCATTTTTTAATTTTTTTTAGTTATACATATAATAATTAAGCAAATATGGGAATTTGTTTGGGTTTTCACCCGATTCCATCCACTATGGGTCAATTTTCATGTCAATTTTTACTATTAATCGAAGATCGCAGGTAATTTACCGCTTACATCAGCCACTCATACCGTATACTCATTCTATTTTTCAAGAATCTCATAAGGACTTAAATTAATTCTGTTTCTACCAGTCTGAAATGAAAAATACGCTGATTCTACTTCTTCTTTTTTTCTGTCATGCTGGCTTTAGCCAGATTATTGACGATTTCTCTGACGGTAATTTTAATGAAAACCCCAAATGGAATGGCAGCAATTCGGATGGGGATTTCAAAATCATAAATAATCGGCTTAGGTCTGAATCAATTAAATCATCCGGAAATTTCTACCTGAGCACCGCAAATACCCTTGCATTAAACTGCTACTGGGAATTCTGGGTTAACCTGCAGTTCAGCACTTCCAGTTTAAACTATGTGGATATATACCTGATTTCCGATAAAGCTGATCTTCAGAACGCAATGATCAACGGCTATTTCATCAGAATAGGAAATACTGAAGATGAAATCAGTTTATATAAAAGATCAGGCTCTGCAGGTAGCAGTACACGTATTATTGATGGTATCAATGCTTCGGTTGGCTCAAGCAATAATACAGTCAAAATTCGTGTCAGCCGGAATCATCTCGGACTTTTTACTCTGGAAAGGGAAGTTATTGGCGCTAATTCGGGTATAGTCAATGAGGGTTCATTCCTTGACAACACCCATATCAGCAGCTCATCTTTCGGACTCCTTATACAGCAATCAACTGCTTCGTTTTTTCAGAAACACTTTTTTGATGATTTCAAAATTGGAACACTGAACACCGACAGCATTGCACCGACCCTAAATATGGTCACAGTTCTCGACTCCAGTATTTTGGAGCTGCGGTTTAGTGAGGCTATGGACAGCCTGAGTGCCAAGGAGAAAGTTAATTACAAAATCAATAACTTTCCGGGCCATATATTGCAGATAGATACAGAAACCGATCCACAGAAATATAAGATCCGGCTTTCAGAAGCCCTGAACACCGGCAATTTCATATTGACTGTATTAAACCTGAGCGATAGAAACGGAAATAAGATAAAACCAAACAGTTCCTACTCATTTAACTACCTAAAACCATATTATGGCAGCTTCGGAGATATTCTGATTAATGAAATATTTCCCGATCCTTCACCCCAAATCGACCTCCCATCTGTAGAATATGTAGAATTATTCAACTCCAGCGATAAGACAATCTCTTTAAATAACTGGAAATTTCTTGATCCTTCCAGTACAGCAACATTGGGGAATGTCAGCATCTCACCCGGTTCCATTTTAATATTATGCGCAAAAACAGATACCTCAGAATTTCAAAAATTCGGTCCGGTTCTGGGAATATCTCCCTGGCCTGGATTAAACAATAACAGTGATATACTTAAACTGAAAAATGAGCAAAATAGCTTAATAGATTCTTTGAACTATTCTGATTTATGGTACCGCAGTTCTGAAAAAAAGGAGGGTGGCTGGAGTCTGGAACGTATCGACCCCAAATCACTTTGTCAGGGTCTGTTTAACTGGACTGCATCCATTGATTCTTCAGGAGGATCACCAGGGAAAAAGAATTCTGTTTTTGTGAAAAATTCTGACCTTTTAATCCCAAAAGCAGATAGTATTAAAAGAATTTCAGACTCTACAATTGTTGTTTACTTTAACCGGCATCTGGATAAATCAACCCTGATTAAAGAGAATTTTACCCTGCTTCCCGAAGCAGGAAGCATCAGGAATATTACTCCGGATGCTGAATTTAAACAACTCCGGATTACATTTTCTGAGAAATTCTCAGGAGGGAAAAATTATGCACTGAATATCTCAGGGATAAAAGACTGCAGTGGAAATTCGGTTCAAAGTACATCCGC
>CAZTRY010000025.1:26264-38336 GCA_964616525.1 uncultured Sphingobacterium sp.
TGAATATCTCAGGGATAAAAGACTGCAGTGGAAATTCGGTTCAAAGTACATCCGCTCCATTGAGTTTCATTATACCTGCGGCAGTCCCTCCTCCTGCTGAGAAACCCGATACTGCCATGATTTACATCACTGAGATCTTTGCAGATCCGTCACCCGAGGTTGGATTACCCCTGGTCGAATTCGTTGAAATTCATAATCCCGGCAAGGACACCCTTAATCTTGAAGGATGGAGTCTGAATGATCCGCAAACCAAAGGAAGTCTGAAGAAAAGCCTGATCGCGCCTGGAGAATTCCTGATTCTTTGTCCGGCGGCAGATACCACCCTGTATAAAGGGTATGGCAAAACTGTAGGAATATCTCCCTGGCCTTCGCTGGGTAATAGTTCCGACCGTCTTGTCCTGAAGAGCTTTAAAAACCGAACTGTTGATTCCGTTGCCTATTCTGATACCTGGTATGATGATGCAAAAAAGAAGCCCGGAGGCTGGAGCCTGGAACGAATTGATGTTCTTTCAAAGTGTCAGGGTATTTTCAACTGGATGGCATCAAAGGATACTCTTGGTGGGACACCCGGGAAACGAAACTCTGTGCATATCCCGAATTATGACTCAATACCCTTCAAGCCGGATAGTCTCGTCGTTAAATCTGACACTACCGTATTTCTGTTTTTAAATAAATCTGCTGACATTACTTCATTACGGCTTGAGAGTTTTACCCTGAAACCCGCATCCGGTCAGATCAAAAAGATCAGCGAAGAGGCGAAGAGCAGAATACTAAAAATCACATTCAGTGAAAAATTTCTCCCCGGAAAAACTTATGAACTGAATATCTCAGGGATAAAAGACTGCAGTGGAAATTCGGTTCAAAGTACATCCGCTCCATTGAGTTTCATTATACCTGCGGCAGTCCCTCCTCCTGCTGAGAAACCCGATACTGCCATGATTTACATCACTGAGATCTTTGCAGATCCGTCACCCGAGGTTGGATTACCCCTGGTCGAATTCGTTGAAATTCATAATCCCGGCAAGGACACCCTTAACCTTGAAGGATGGAGTCTGAATGATCCGCAAACCAAAGGAAGTCTGAAGAAAACCCTGATCGCACCGGGAGAATTCCTGATTCTTTGTCCGGCAGCAGATACCACCCTATACAAAGTATATGGCAAAACTGCGGGAATATCTCCCTGGCCTTCGCTGGGAAACAGTTCCGACCGTCTCGTACTGAAAAGCTTTAAAAACCGAACTGTTGATTCACTTTTCTACTCGGATAAATGGTATAAAGATGACCTGAAAAAATCCGGCGGATGGTCACTTGAAAAAATTGGCCCGAATTCGTTCTTATGTCCGGATTTTTACAACTGGGCAGCATCAACGGACCATACTGGTGGTACACCTGGAAAAAAAAACAGCCTGGGGACTACAGATAACAGAGATCCGGATCTAAAAATTGTGTCTGTCAATGTCCTTTCAGATAGCACAATTAGCATTGTATTTAACCAGATTCCCGACACGGGTTTTTTAAAAATTTCAAATTTTAATATCCCTAAGGAAGTTGGAGGAGCAAAAAGTATAAGGATCCAATCCAACTATACTGAAATAAACTTAAGCTTTAGTAGAAAATTCAATGAGGGTACGGAGTATACACTGTTTGCTGATTCACTTTATTCCTGCTCAGGAAAATTAAGTTCAGAATTGCACAGACAAATATCTTTCATAATCCCATCTATTCCGGAAATTGATTACCCCCTGGTCATAAATGAAATTTTTGCCGACCCAAGTCCCACAAGGGGCTTACCTGAAGCAGAATTTGTGGAACTGTTTAATCCAACACCTGGCACTGTGAATATTAAGGGCTTAAAATTTGGTGATCAAAGCAGAAATCACTCATTTACCCAAGGTGAAATTTCAGCGAAATCTTACCTGATATTATGTGCCGAAAAGGATACTTCACTTTTTCTCCCCTATGGAAAAGTTATTGGTCTGCCGGTTTGGCCCGACCTGAATAATGAAACAGATATTTTAATTCTAAAAAATAATAAGGGCAAAGAAATACATAAGCTGAGGTATGACACCAATTGGCATCGGGATTCTGAGAGAAAAAAAGGTGGATATACACTTGAGCTTATTGATCCGGAATCAATCTGCCTAAGTTCTCAGAACTGGACAAGCAGCAGTGATAGCACGGGCGGAACTCCCGGAAAGAGAAATTCAGTACAGCAGACTGATTACAAACCGGAAGTTCTGAAGTTAAAATCACTGGAGCTAATAGACAGTCTGAGAATTTCCCTAAGCTTTAACAGGGCAGCTGACAGTACTAAAGCGAGTATAAACAGCAATTATTCTCTGAATAATGGAGCAGGAAACCCTATAAAATCTCAAATCAGTGGGCCCGATTTTAATCAGGTCGTATTAACTTTCAATGAACCGTTAAGTAAAGGATACACATATCGGCTGAGCGTAACTAATATCAGCGATTGCAAAAACACAATGATTGCAGCAGAATTCAATTCCATAGAATTTACCATTAGTCGGGACATTGGCAAGAATGATATTCTGATTACCGAAATACTTTTTAATCCAAGAGCAGGAGGCTCGGATTTTGTGGAGATTTTAAACAACAGCGATTATCCCCTTGACCTGAAGGATCTTTCAATCGCCAGAATAATCAAGGACAGCATAAGTTCAGTTCAGCAACTGAGCAAAAAACAAAAATTTATTGAACCCGGAAAATATATCGCACTTACACCAGACCCCGGCAATATTCAAAAAGAATACCTGATATTGGACACTACCTCCCTCCTTAAAATCAATCCCTTTCCTGCATTTAACGATGATGCAGGTACAGCTGTTCTAATCAGTAAAGGACAAAAAATTGATGATCTGAGTTATACTGAAAAAATGCATTTTCAGCTTCTAAAAACAAAAGAAGGGGTGAGTTTGGAGCGCAGTAAACTAAGCAGACCTAATAGTGACACCGGGAATCTGAGATCAGCAACTTCTGCTTCCGGTTTTGCCACTCCGGGCTACAAGAATTCACAGTACGCGGATGAACCTGTAGCTCAGGAGAATTTCTCACTTGCTTCAAAAATATTTTCTCCCGACAACGACGGCTATGAAGATCTGCTGGAGATGAATTACCGCTTTCCCAGCCCTGGAAAAATTGCAAATGTGTCCATATTCAACGTCCATGGAGTTTTAATAAAGAGGCTTCTCAAAAACTTCACATTAAATAGTGAAGGCTCATTTATTTGGGATGGATTTAATGAACAAAGTCAGCCGGCACCACCGGGAATCTACCTTTTACAAGCAGATTTTTTTGACACAGATGGCCAGATCAGCAAATTCAGCAAGCCCTTTGTGCTGGCGGTAAAATTTAAATAAATCATGGTTCGGATTTTTAATGACTAAAGCAAGGCAATTTTCTAACTTTGATGAAAACCAATTATTATGTCAGAAAAAATTGTGGTTATTGGCTCCAACGGGCAGATAGGTACAGAATTAGTCACTAAGTTAAGAAAGATCTATGGCGATGGGAATGTCATAGCATGCGATATTCGCAGACCTGATTACGATATTAAAAATGCAGGCCCTTTCGAGTTTGTCAATGTACTTGAAAAGGAAATTCTGAAGCAATTATTTCAGAAATATAAGCCCACACAGGTGTACTTGCTGGCTGCACTTTTATCAGCCACAGGCGAGCAAAATCCCAAATTAGCCTGGGATTTGAATATGAATGGCTTACTCAATGTACTTGATCTTGCCCTTGAATACAAAACAGCCCGAATCTACTGGCCCAGTTCCATTGCCGTATTTGGTCCGAATTCCCCTAAAATTCAAACCCCGCAATACTGTGTGATGGATCCGAATACTGTTTATGGTATAAGTAAACTTGCCGGTGAACGCTGGTGTGAATATTATTTTCATCGTTATGGACTGGATATCAGAAGTATCAGATATCCGGGATTAATCAGCTGGAAAGCTGCACCGGGAGGTGGCACAACAGACTATGCCATTCACATTTTTCACGATGCACTCAGGAAAGGCAGTTACAAAAGTTTCCTGTCTGCTGAAACTGAGTTACCTATGATGTATATGGATGATGCCATTCGCGGAACCATAGAGTTGATGGATGCACCGGCAGAAAAAATTAATATCAGATCCTCCTATAACTTCACAGGCATGAGTTTCACTCCTGACACACTGGCTGAAGAAATTAGGAAACATATACCTGATTTCAAACTGGAATATACAGAATATGATCAGCGTCAGGCCATTGCGGACAGTTGGCCAAAGTCTATAAACGACCAAAGTGCCGGTAATGACTGGGGCTGGAAACCCGAATTTGATCTTTCTAAAATGACAGAGTCTATGCTTAAAAACTTGAGGAGATAATTAGGAATTCAGCGAATGAAGTTAAGCAGGCAAGCACAATAAAAATAAAAAATCGACTAAAGAGACCTGAAATTTTATCAGGACCTGTATTTTAGCGGCGAAATTGATAAATTTTAAAAAACGATAGATACAAACAGTACATAAAATGGGAAGAGCATTCGAGTTCCGTAAAGAGAGAAAGTTCAAACGCTGGGCAAAAATGGCCGTACAATTTACCCGACTGGGTAAAGAGATTGTTATGGCCGTGAAAGACGGAGGGTCAAATCCAGATGCAAATTCACGCCTTCGTACCGCTATGCAGAATGCTAAGGCAGTAAATATGCCAAAGCACACGGTTGAAGCTGCAATCAAAAGAGCCAGTAACAAAGATGAAAGCAATTATGAGGAAATCGTGTATGAAGGTTATGCACCTCATGGCGTAGCCGTATTGATTGAAACAGCAACTGATAATACCAATAGAACAGTAGCTAATGTTCGTAGTTATTTTAATAAAACCAATGGTACACTGGGTAAAACAGGTTCACTGGATTTCATTTTCACCCGTAAATCAGTTTTCAGATTTGATCCCGGAGAAATGGAACTGGATGAACTGGAGTTTGAACTAATCGATGCCGGTCTTGAGGATCTTTATGTCGAAGTTGATGAATCAGGGAAAGATATCGGGGTAATTCACACTTCATTTGAAGATTTCGGAAAAATGCAGAAAGCACTTGAAGAGAAGAATATACCTGTGATCAGTGCCAAACTTGAGCGTATTGCTGAGTCAACAACCGAGGTAACTGAAGAACAAGCCGCAGATGTTTTCAAATTGATCGATAAGCTGGAAGAGGACGATGATGTTCAGGCCGTTTATCACAATATGGCAGAATAAATATCCAAAAATGCTGAAATGACCTTTGAAGAGTTTTTAACTAAGAAAAAAATCGATGCTTTTCAGCTTAGGGCTAAAGAAAAGGCACTTTTTTCTGAGTTCGAGAGCCATTTCCTTCAGATGGGCGAAAAAAGCTTTGATCATAGTAAGAAATTCTGGTTTAATAAATTACGCAGGGCCTATCACCTCAAAGAAGAACCAAAACCTGTTAAAGAAGAAGTCAAAATCGTAGAAGTCCCTGCATCTGTGCAGGAAAAACAAGAAACTGATGGAATAAATCAGGAAAAACCGGCTTATGTACCCCGCTTTAAGGCTGCAACAACCCAAAAAACAGAGCAGCCTGATCAAAATTTAGAATCTGGTCAGCCTCCTGCATATGTACCACGGTTCAAAGCTGCCATTAAAGTTTCTGAGAATACCGAAGAAAGCGACACGAATAAAGAACCTAAATCAGAGGAAAAAATAAAACCGATTTACAAACCCAGATTTAAGGCCCAGATTCCTTCCCCTGACGAAAAAAAACCTGAAACTTCACCCGAATCTGTTCCCCAATCAAATTCAGAAGAGAAACCTGCTTACAAACCCAGGTTTAAACCGGGCCTGACAAAAAAAGATCCGGGTTCAGAATAATTACCTTTTGTGTGAAAATAGCCAGGATAAAAACTCAGGTTCTGCAAATGCCGGATCCCAGCTATTATGCCCTGCTTCAGGATAAACTGTAAATTTTGCCGGACGATTTAGTCGCTTCAGCTCATTAACCACAGCCTCTGATTTAGAGAGCGGGACAGTTGTATCTTTTCCTCCATGAAATATCCACAGGGGAACATTCTTATACTTTTTCACGTTCCCAATATCATCGCCTCCGCAGATTGCAAATGCAGCAGCAAAAGCCTTGGGTTTACGCCTCAATATTTCAAAAGTACCCATACCCCCCATCGAAAGTCCGCCTACATAAAACCGTGCATTATCTGTATACTTCTGCGACTTTAAATAAGATTGAAGCCCCATTAAAAGTTGCATTGCTTTACCTGGTTCCCCACCTTTCTGAAAGCCGAAACGATCTACTGTTTTTCCATCACCGAACTTAACATTTGCCCAGAAATCATTTTTTGGACATTGGGGAAATACCACGATTGCAGGGAAATCCCTCCTGATATCTGACCTCAAAAAAAGTTTGCTTCCATGCATCAGTTGTGCCTCATTATCATTCCCCCGTTCTCCGGCACCATGCAGGAACATCATAACCGGATATTGCTTTGCAGGATCAAAATCCTCAGGAAGCAGCATCCTGTACAACAGTGTATCGCCACCGTTGGTAAAAATCTCTTTAGAAAACTTTGACTTATCCTGAGCAACAGAAAACTGCAACATGAATAAGGTTATTACTGCACAGGAAAGGAATTTTTTCATGAAAATATTTTGAGTTAAATTATTATTTCTTCCCGGAATTATTTCATTTTTTCAGAAAAACAAAAAATACAGCAAGCATCAGAAAAGCAAAACCGACCAGATGATTCCAGGCAATTTTCTCATTTTTGAAAAAGAACAAGGTAAATATCAGGAATATTCCAATCGATAAGGCCTCCTGAACCATTTTCAGCTCCAAGAGACTGAAAGGGCCACCATTTCCTTTAAACCCATATTTATTTGCAGGGACCTGAAAAATATACTCGAACATGGCAATACCCCAACTGATTAAAATGATGGCGATGAGTCCGAGGCTTTTGCTCCATTCCATCTCCTTAAATTTAAGATGCCCGTACCAGGCCAGGGTCATAAAAATATTGGAGATGCAAAGCAGGGAAATTGTTAATACTGCTTTCAAAATATTAAACCTGAGATAGTTTTAATTTCTTCTTATTTACAGGTTGTGGAACTTTAACATAATAGCCGGTTCCATCATACTCACGCTTTCTTGGATGTACACGGCAAATTTCAGAACAAGCACCATCCAGCTTTTCACCACAAGCATCACATTGGGTAAAATGCTCATTACATTCTGGGTTTGCACAGTTAATCATTTTTGTTGTGTGTTCACCACAATTGCGACAGGTAGAAATTACCACCGGATTCACTTTATTCACATCAACTGCAACCCGATTGTCAAATACATAGCATTTTCCTTCAAAATCTTCACCTCCGGCTTCCTTGCCATACTTAATGATTCCACCATGTAACTGATATACATTTTCAAACCCTTCATGAAGCAAAAGAGCAGATGCTTTTTCACATTTAATCCCACCGGTACAATAGGTTACAATCTTCTTGTCTTTATATTGGGCAAGCTCATTGATCATAGCCGGAAAATCACGAAAATTTTCTATATCAAAAGTAACTGCATTCCTGAAACGTCCGATAGCATGCTCATAGTTCGACCTTACATCAACTATAACCACATCCTGATCATCTTTCATTTTTACAAAATCAGCTGGCTCTAGATGTATTCCTGTTTTCTTTTCCGGATTTATGATTCCCGGGTCCCGAAGTCCGGAGTGAACAATTTCTGCCTTGTAACGGCAGTGCATTTTGATGAAAGAAGGTTCTTCAACATCATCAATTTTAAAATCGATCTTTGAAAATCGGGGGTCAGCATGAAGTGTATCCATGTAAATTTTACAGGATTCAACTGTACCTGAAACGGTTCCATTTAATCCTTCATCGGCAACGATGATTCTTCCGACCAGATTTAGGGACTTACAAAACTGAAGGTGATTGGATGCGAATTGTTCGGCATCTTCTATTCTACTATAACAATAGTAGAGAAGGGTCTGGTATTTTATCATAATTCATTGATACTGTTGCAAACAGCGTTTAATGCGATGCAAATATAAGGCTGCCAAACAAATTCTGCAAGTAGCACACTCAGAGCAGGCTTTATAGTCCTGTGGCTATTCTAAATCCACTATCAGCTTTCCTGCCATTTAAATGAGACCAGCCATACATGGCGCGAAAATTCAGGAATTTAATGCCAAAATAGAATTCAGTATAAGCGTTTGCGGCAGGTGTCCCCAAATAATTAAACCCGGCAAGTTCATTCAACTTCAACTTTCGTAAAAGCGGCAATTTGTTGAATAAAAAACCTGAAAAATTATGCTCAACATGCCCTTCAAGGTATTGCTCAGAGGTACTGAAATTATAGTAATCAAGATATAGAAAACTATTCACCCTGGGGGTATATCCAAGAGTTTGTGTACCTACAAAATGCTTATAATCAGTATAATATAAGTTTTTAGCATTCAAAAATTTACCTGCTCCAAGCCAGAATGCCGAACTACCTACCAAGCCTAATTTTATGTCTGTTTTTGTCAGATCAAAGGATATCCTGGAATAATCTACATCGGAACCAAAGATCCCCATTAAGCCCATTTCATAATTAATCCCCAGTAAGGGATATTTTGATGGCCTGTAAAATTTACCTGAGGGATAGGTAGCATAATCATTACTGAATGCATAACTGGCCCTAAGCTTAACTTTAAATGCCTGATTTTCTGGAAACATAGGAAGATCTGAGCCTGGAATAAATGGGTTATTGGAAGTAAATTCCCTTCTTGCCAGATCCCTGATTGTATAATCTGATGTATTCACTAATGCTTTTCTGTTCGAGTATTCGGCACTTAAACTGGTTTGGACACTACCGAACGGCTTTAAATAGGATAGATTTAAAAACCTCGATTCGTAGAGTTTGAGCAAATTACGCTCATAATATAATGAGTTGACAGAATTAGCAAGCTGATTAATACTCGCCCTGTCGCTAAGGTCCAAAACATCTGATCCTGCATTAAACATAAATCTGCCACTCTTCAGCGGAATAGAAGCAGCAAAACTTGCATAAAATTTTTCACTTGAGAGGCCATAACGAACTTTTCCGGTATAACGCAGGAATTTATTGGTCAGAGAATCGATCTGTTTGGAATATGAGGCCTGATAATTGACCCCGAAGCCTTCTACTGTATTATAAAAAAGAGAATTAATCATAGATCCAAATTGATAATACTCCTTTTTAAATCTATTCCGAGGATTATATCCGCTACCAATCAGAAAGCTTAAGGGCTTAAATTTGTTGTTTGCCTTATCCAGAGAGTCAAGATATGTTTTGGACTCCCTTTTTGTAGCTAAAGCCTCCTTCTTCACATAATCCATTTGCTCCTCATCTGTCAGCGGAATCGGTCTTGCCTGTTTCCAGTAAGTGGTATCTTTCTTATTTACTTCGCGGCTAATATTTAAAACCTCTCTGAAATCTTTTGGATTTAGTCCGGGACTAAGGTCATAATTATTGTAAAGTGCGATGTAATAGCCTCCAAATTTAAAGCCCAGAAAACCTCCTGAAAAGTCGAACCTGACAGAGGATGGCAGCCATGTTTTGGCGTTCACCGGAATAAATTCCTGCCTGATATTTAAGGTATCCACAAATTGAATGTTTGCCTCTTTTGTCAGGTAAAGATCTGCACTATGAATTCTCCAGCTATCTTCAAGAATATAAATTATACCTCTGAAAACAGGATCGGCAGAGCGTTTGGGAATCAGTTCTATCTTATTGATCATCTGACCATTTTCGATACTGGTGCCTAATAATCGATATCTGTAATAGAACAATGCATTGTCTGCGATAGGCGAAACAAAAGGCCTGGCACTCAAACCCTCCATCTCCAGTAAGTTCTGATAAAAATTGATTCCTATATCTGTGGCACGGTTAAAACTGAAAGCACGGTTGCTTCCCGAAACCTTTGAGGAGACCATCACCTCACGATACTTTCCGGGTTTGATATAACTAAGCTTCGACTCAGACTCTGAAAGATATAGAATCCCCTGTCGGTTTGAATCCAGACCGATTTGCTTAGCCATGTCATCAATGTTCCTTCCCAGAAATTTCTTTGGTGCCCCAAGCAATTTTTGCATTCCCTTGATGTATACTTCTGCGGTGTATTCATCGGTCTCGTTTAAATAATAATTTCTCTCTCTGATTGCATTACGGATTACCTCATAGGCTGGGTCTTCTGAATACGCACGCACAACAACATCCTTCAGTTCATAAACCGCTTCTGTTAAAATGACTGGAATGAACTGATCTGATTGCAGATCCAGTTCTCTGCTTTCCTGTGTAAAGCCAATGGCTTTAAATATCATGGAATGCTTTCCTGGATTTAGTTTCAGTTGATATTCACCTTCGCTGTTTGCAGAAGTTCCATTTGTGGTTTCTTTTCATACACACTGGCAAAGGGCACAGGAAGCCCCCTGGAATCGGTTATTTTGCCTTTAAGTACAACTTTCTGGGCATATAATCCATTAGAAACTACTATTAATAAGAGGAATACAAAAAGTGAACGCATGCATATTTTCTTGCAAAGATGGCAATAATATGAATAGGCAATCCATTATGCTATAAATTTGAATTAACATACACTAGTTTCTGAAGGGGGACATGAAAGTCTGTAGAATTTGTAATTTTACACCCTCAAAATAACCGATTATGTATAAAACGCTTCAACCGATATTACAAAAAGAACTCGGAGAAATTGAAAAAGCCGGTCTATATAAACGTGAACGTATAATTATTACACCACAGGGTGCTGATATTAAAATTCAGGGCGGACAGGAAGTAATCAATTTTTGCGCGAACAACTACCTCGGACTTGCATCTCATCCTGTAGTGATTGAAGCAGCCAAAAAAGCACTTGAAAGCCATGGTTTTGGGATGGCTTCAGTTCGCTTCATTTGCGGAACTCAGGACATCCATAAAGAACTTGAAGAAAAGATCTCCAAATTCCTGGGTACAGAAGATACCATTTTATATGCAGCAGCTTTTGATGCGAATGGAGGTGTATTTGAGCCCTTGTTTGATGAGCAGGACGCTATAATTTCAGACGCATTAAATCATGCATCCATTATTGACGGAGTTCGTTTGTGTAAAGCGCAGCGCTTCCGGTACAATCATGATGACATGGCTGATTTAGAGGAAAAACTAAAAGAGACTCAGCATTTACGTCACCGCATCATAGTTACCGATGGATCCTTCTCTATGGACGGGACTATTGCTCAATTGGATAAAATTTGTGATTTAGCGGATAAATATTCTGCTCTGGTGATGATTGATGAATGCCATTCCTCAGGCTTTCTGGGTAAAACCGGTCGCGGAACTCATGAACATCATGGGGTGATGGGGCGTGTAGATATCATCACAGGAACCCTGGGAAAAGCTTTAGGCGGGGCTTCAGGAGGATTTACTTCGGGGCCAAAGGAAGTGATCAATCTTCTCAGACAACGATCAAGACCCTATTTATTTTCAAATACATTGGCGCCATCAATTGTTGGGGCTTCAATTGCAGTTTTGGATTTACTTGAGAAAAGCACTGAATTAAGGGATAAACTTGAAGAAAACACCCAGTATTTCCGGGCAAAAATGACTGCAGCAGGCTTTGACATCAAACCGGGAACACATCCCATTGTGCCAATCATGTTATATGATGCAAAACTATCCCAGGATTTTGCCGCAGAATTGCTGAAAGAAGGGATTTATGTGATCGGCTTTTATTTTCCGGTAGTACCAAAAGATAAGGCACGCATCAGGGTGCAATTATCTGCTGCACATACCAAAGAACATCTTGATAAGGCTATTGCTGCGTTTATAAAGGTTGGCAAGAAACTGGGTACCATTCAATAGTAAGTCTATTTGTACGTATATTTGTACGCATAAATAAAAGGATATGGCGAATACAAAATTAACCCTCAGCATGGAAGCTGAAGTAGTGTATCGTGCTAAAGAATATGCAAAAAAGAGGCATATAAGCTTATCCAAATTAATTCAGGATTATCTGG
>CAZTRY010000026.1:0-4487 GCA_964616525.1 uncultured Sphingobacterium sp.
AAAAGATGAAGCTTATCATGCAGAACCTCAGTAAATACAAGGTGCTGGCATTTGACAATACTTCTGGCCAGTTCTGCTACAGGCAATTGCATCCCTCGCTTCACGATCTCTGCGGCATCATCTACAATGAACATGATAATCTTGTTCAGGTTCAATCCAAGCTTAAGATAAATCGCCCTTGCCCTGTCGGGTGTTGCAACCACAATATCAGCACCATCAGCCAATGCATCCATCTGGGACTCCATCCCTCCTTCCGGATATAATCCTACAATCCGGATAGTCTGATTTCGGTTCAACAATTCATACCGCTCTATAATGGCCAATACATGATCTTTATCAGGAACCAGAACCAGAGCACGTGGTGCTTCTTCAAGGCCGTATTTTAAGCGCATCAGCGATGCTAAAACATAGGTCGTAGTCTTTCCCGAACCTTCCGGTGCTACAGAAATCACATCCTGACCACCGAGAATGCGGGACATCGTTTTGAGCTGAATTTCTTTGGGGCCTAAATAACCCGCATCAGTCATCGCTCTGACTAAGGGCTTACTCAACTTCAACTTCTCTAACAACACCATTTAAACAGATTTTATTTTTGAAACGCAAAGGTAGTAGATAGTATTGAGTAATGAGTATTGAGTATTGAGATATCAACTATCTACTAAATTTCTATTCAAGCAACAAAGGATCATCCTCCTCACCCGTTAAGCTCAGCGAAATCGTATCTGCGCCTGCAATACCTTCAATGGAACCTTTTATACTTGAGGCATTCAGAAGCACCTTATCTAACTGCTTTTCACGCATTTTCCACATTTTCTCCATTGCATCACGCTCTCTGTGAATGGATAAGCGCATACTCATATAGCCCTCACGAATAGCCTTCCATTGCTCTGAAAACTCGGTTCCTGTCAGATAATCATAAAGCATATGCATTTTATCACCCCTGTTCTCCTGGGATTTAGAAGAATTATAAAGTCTCAGAATACCATCACGTAAAACATAGGCCACAGCTTTTACTTCCTCAAAAGAACAAATCCATACACCATCACGCTCCCCAAAACAGGTCATGCCTTTAGGGTAAGTTTGTGTTACAATGACTGCAACATCCACTCCCTCCTTGCGCATGTCTTTTTTAAGCTTATCTATCCAGTCACTGGCAAAATCCTTGGTCCGCTTACTTTCATAAATGATCTTACCACAATCCTGACCAAATTTATTTCGAACCACCTGTATACAATCAGCACCCCGGACACCCTTTCCAACTTCACCAATCTCATCAAAAGGGAAGGTAACCCGCAATACTTCTTCCAGAATCAGTTCCTGAACCTCCCCCTGAAGCTGCATAGAGCCCTGTTCGGCTTTGCGTCGCATTTCATCTACCAGCTTCTTCTGGTCTTCCAGTTGCTTTTCAAATTCCTTAATACGCAATTGGTGTTCAGTTTCTTTCAACTGGTTCTTTTCAAGCTCCTGCTTCTTTATCTGTTCAACAATCTGGTTGCGTTCTGCCTGCATCTTTCGCTGAATCTCAATCTCCATTTCTTCTGCCCTGGTCTTAAGTTCCTGTTCCTTCTTTAAAAATTCGAGCTCTTTCTGCCCTGCAAGTTTTAATTTCTCCTGGTTCTCCTTATTGGCATTCTCTAAAAAGTTCAGTTTGTTCTCAAAATCGATGGAAATACTCTTACGAACCGCCTCTTCCAGATTGATCTTTTCCTGTGCCAGCTGCTGCTCATATTTCAGTGAAAGTGCTTTCTGCTGGACCTTAAAATCCTCTTCCTTTTTAAGAAACTCTTCATCCTTTTTCTTCTGCCAGGCAATCATCTTATCGCGCAATTCCTGCTCGTATTCCTTACCTATGGCCTCCTCAAGTGGGAAAGAGTGACCGCATGATGGACATTTTACTTCTGTTGACATATATTCAGCTTAAACAATCCAATGTATCATTTTAATACAACTCTATTTTATCGGGCAATTTACTAATATTTTTAGTAATACCGCTTGCTGGTATTAAAAATAATTAACAAAAAATCATATGAATTTTCAAAAATTTAATTTAGAACAGTTCATAAGGAGTATTTTTATCCAATATTATAAAAAATTAATAAGGTCGGGATTATGAATCAATTTTTATAGGATTGATTCCCATCTAAACATTCATGGATATCTACGGGCAGGCATTACTGGATCAATATCGGGGTAAACTAAAAAGTAAACTCTGGCTTTATAATAGTTATGGGCACCCGGAAGATATGCCTGTAGATATTTTTTTCAGACCCGAAGCAGATATGCCGGAGTTGGAAATTATCGCTATGGATCTATGCAAGGGAAAAACACTGGATATAGGTGCTGGTGTTGGCAGTCATGCTTTAATTCTGCAATCAAAGGGTATTGATGTCACTGCTCTTGAAATCTCTGCAAAAGCCTGCGAAATCATGAAGCACCGGGGTGTTAAAAAGATTATAAATGCCGACATACTGCAGTACCATTCTGAAAAATATGATACCATATTTCTGCTAATGAATGGTATCGGCCTCTGTGAAGATATCTCCGGTCTGCGCTATTTTCTTGATTATATAAAGAATTTATTATTGCCAACCGGGCAACTAATTTTTGATTCATCAGACATTGCCTATCTCTATAAACCTGATGAATTTATCTCCAGTAATTATTACGGTGAAATATCCTATCAATATGAATATCAAAAAGTTAAAGGAAATTGGTTTAAGTGGTTATACGTTGATTTTGACACCTTAAATGCAATAGGAGAAAAAGCCGGGTGGGAGTCTGAGGTAATTTATGAAGACGATATGGATCAGTATCTTGTCCGTATGACTCTTAAGTCCAATAAATGATTTTTAATATTTGCCAGTTTAATAACAATTTATGAAACCAAAATTTCCAAAAAATAATCTCAAAAGCATTTTAAAGTCTGCCAGCCTTTTAATCCTGCTATTTTCGATAGGAAATCTACTTTTTGCCCAGAATACCAATTATGTAATTTCTGCCCCTGCAGGTGATGAATATGTGACCATTAAAAAGGTTGGCAAGACTGTTATTCCAAACGGCCGATATATCAATCCCCTGGGAAGATCACATATGGTCGCTCCTCACCCCTACGGACTTGCAATAAGCAGTGATGGAAATATTGCGATCACAGCAAATTCAGGAACAAGCCCTATTTCAATTAATATCCTAAAAAATGTTCTTTCTGAAAACCCGGAAATCACGCAGGTACCTGAAAATCCCAAAGGCGATAAAGGAATACTTGAATCTGCATTTATGGGTCTGGTGATCTCACCGGATAATAAAATAGTTTATGTAGCCGGCGGACAAAGCAATAAAATCTACAAGTTTGATATTGCAAGTGGAAAACCTTTAGGAACAATCAATTGCAGTTTTAAGAGCAGTAAGTTTGATTATTCACACGGTTATATCGGTGATATGGTTAGCTCGAAGGATGGGCGTTACCTTTATGCAGTAGATCAGATAGGATTCAGGATGATCATAATCGACCTGCTGCAGGAAAAGTTGATTTCTTCAAGCCCTGTAGGTCGTTATCCCTTTGGAATAAGTCTTTCAAAAGATGAAAAAACAGTTTATGTGGCCAATGTGGGTATGTTTGAATACAGTTATATCAATAAGAAAGTAAATGGTGCCTGGAAAAGAGGTTCAATAGATGCTCCGGGTTTTGCTTATGATACTCCCCAAGCCGAAAAGGGAATTGAAACTGATACAGTTCAGATCCCGGGACTTGGTCCGGTGCAGTCTGAGAAGGCATTTTCAGTATGGGCATTACAAATCAGGGATCCGCTTAAGCCTGTTGTGATTGCCAAGATCAAGACCGGAAACATGGTAGGACAAATGGTTGATGGAATTCCGGCTGTTGGAGGTTCAAGTCCCAATTCCATAGTTGCAGCGGGAAAATATGTATTTATCAGCAACGGAAATAATGACAATATTACGGTGCTCGATAGTCGGAAACAAAGGATTGTAACTCATATAAAACTTACTCCCGAAGAACGTTTAAGTAAATTAAGAGGGATTATTCCTTTCGGATTAGCTGTTTCACCTGATGAGAAACGCGTTTATGTTGCTGAATCAGGAATAAATGCCATAGCTGTTATTGATGTTCCAACCTTAAAAGTGATTGGACATATCCCCGCGGGATGGTTCCCTGCAAAATTAAAAGTGTCACCCGATAACAAAAAACTGATCATTTCTAATGCCAAAGGTTTCGGAAGTGGCCCAAATGGAGGTGAATCATTTAAAAGTGGACCGGCAGGCTCCTATATTGGCAGTTTGATGTTTGGTTCAGTACAGGTTTGCGAGATCCCTGAGGATAAGGATCTGGGAGATTTAACCAGGCAAGTCATTGAGAATAACTTCCTGTTCAGACAGGCTTCCGATTCTTCATTTTCATGGAGAAGTAAAAACCCGATTCCTCTTTTCCCGGGGCAAAAAGAATCACCAATTAAACATATTGTGTTCATTTC
>CAZTRY010000026.1:4587-12626 GCA_964616525.1 uncultured Sphingobacterium sp.
AACATGGCAATTCCTGATCAGTTCAGGGTAAGTGTTTTTGAAAAAGAGTTTAATGAAAAGTGGGGTACCGGTAAGGAAAACATGCCTTCTGTTTTAACAGTAATCCTTCCAAATGACCACGGTGCGGCAGAACGACCTGAAGCCGGTTATCCGTTCAGGGAAAGTTATATGGCCGACAATGACCTTGCTGTAGGCCGGATTGTTGAGTTTCTATCCAATACACCTTATTGGAAAAACATGCTCATCATCATCACTGAAGATGATGCACAAAATGGTGTTGATCATATTGATGCGCACAGGAGTATATTAATGGCTATCTCGCCTTATAGCAGAAAAAACTACTCAAGTCATACCCACACGAGTTTTGGAAGCATATTTAAAACCTTCTGGAATATTTTAGGTATTCCATATCTCAACCAATATGATGCTGGGGCCAGCGACCTAGCAGATATGTTCAGCGAGGTCCCCGATTTCACGCCTTACAAAGCTGTACCTGCAGACAACCGATTTTTTGACCCCCAGAAAGCTTTAGACCCTTTTGATGAGAAATTTGATTGGAAAGCTCTTAAGGAAGGTCCTGAAATGGATAACATGAAAGACATGATCCGTGAAAGCAGAAAACAGGATAGGCAAAGAGCAGTGAAAAAGAAATAAGATTTTGACAAAACCGGCAGCATATCTCTATGCATTATGGATGGCTGGAGGTTTATTTAAAATAAGTTAAAAATTATCTTTATTTCTATCTAAGAAAATTCAAAAGACAGGATTATACTCATCCAGATAAGGATTTGGATCAAAATAATTTGATTTTGGAAAGCAATTCCTGTTAGTAATCGCTCAATTCAGCCCTTTCCTCCGGAGTATTTCCGGCATGAAATTGCGTTATAGTTCAAATTAGGAATAGCCGGAAGATACTTCCTCCGGCAAGGTTTATTTTACCCCGGGCTGTTTTTCATAGGTACTGACAGCACCAAACATGCATCATTTGCCATTTGATATAAAGCAGGGTAGCTGTTGTAGATTTTTTTGCAGTGTTTCTAATTTTTGATTTAAAATAATTTTTAAGCAAAGGAATCCAGAACATGGAAAAGCAGGTCTGAAGAGGAAATAATGCTGCTTAGAAAACAAGGAAAAATCAGTCAATATTGACCTTAATTTATCCCAATAGTATACCTACATTCAAAAACTTTAGAAGTTTCCACTTTCTGAATCCCCTCCTTGTTCGAAAACTCTCTGAGTTCACCGGCACTATCAGCATATCCCAGCCAGGGTTCGATGCATACAAAAGGCGCATCAGGAGCTGCCCATATCCCTAATGAATTGAAATCTTCATAAGAAACCGATACAAAGTTGGGAGATTGATGGTTTCTGATTAGTACTTCTTTAGAAAGGAGCTCCTTAAAAACGAGCGCACCATCCCTGAATAATTCTTTGCTAAGATTCAGCCTCCTGTTTTCCAGGTGTACCTGTACTGTTTCGCCTGTAAAAAAACCTGCATCATTAAAAAGGTGTTTGACTAATACTTCATTCTGATCAAACTCAATATAATAATCATCGTATGCCCCAAGCCCAGAAAATGGAATATTGAATGCCGGATGTGCACCAATGGAAAAGAAAACAGGTTTATCGTCCCTGTTAATCACTTTATAAACTATCGCAAGTTCAGTATCCTGTAAATGATAAGATACCTGCAGGGAGAATTTAAAGGGATAAACAGCTAAAGTGCTTTCAGAATAATCCAGAGTAAAAACTGCATGATCATCTGAACTTTCTGTTAAAATAAAATTGGAATGCCGCGCAAATCCATGTCTTTGCATCGGATATTTTATTCCATCAATCTGAATCTGATTTTGCAAACAGTTTCCGACAACCGGAAACAGATTAGGTGCATGGAAAGCCCAGACTGAGGGTTCAGCCTGCCACAAGTATTCCAGACTATTTATTTTATTGAAAAGGGAACTTAACTCCGCTCCCTTATGCTGGATACCTACCGCCAAAAATTCATTCTCCAGAATATGCATCACAGAAAATATTAAATATTTAAATACGAAGCGACCCGGTTAAATAACAAATCCTAGGAGAACCTGAATTATGCCTGCTTTCTGTTTACCCAAACCTTCTTCCTGTTCCTGCCATTACGGTTATTTCCACCACCTGAAGGTCTCTTCATTCCCGGACTATACACAGGCCCTTCCCCTAATTCTTCAGGTAAAGTCATCCTTGGTATCTCCCTGCCAATCAGGTTTTCAATAAAAGAAAACTTCCGTTGGTCTTTTTCGTTGACAAAAGTTATGGCAGTCCCGGTAGTTTCAGCTCTGGCCGTTCTGCCGATACGGTGAATATAATCTTCAGGATCAGGTGGAACATCAAAATTAATCACCAGACTGATTCCCTCTACATCTATGCCCCTGCTCAGTACATCAGTACCTATAATAACAGGCAATGTCCTGCTTTTAAAGGCCCTCAATACTGTTTCACGCTGTTCCTGCTCCAGATCAGAATGAAAAGCTTCCGACTTTATGCCTTCTTTTCTGAGGGTTCTGTTCAGATCTTTTACAGTTTCTTTTCTTGAACAAAAAATGAGAACGCTTTTATATTCACCTCCTTTAAGCAAGGTGCTGATCAGTTTTATCTTTTGACTATCATAAACCATATATACCTGCTGCGAGATACCTGCTGCAGGTTGTGAAAGTGCAATATTAATCTGCTCAGGATTCTTTAATATAGTATTCGCAAGAGTTCTGATCTTTGGCGGCATGGTAGCCGAAAAAAGTAAAGTCTGTCTTTCTTTTGGCAGATTACTGATGATTCTTAAAATATCTTCATAGAATCCCATATCAAGCATACGATCGGCCTCATCCAATACCAGATACTGAAGATGATCCAGCTTAATTACACCTGATGCCAGATGGGCAATTAATCGTCCGGGGGTAGCAATCACAATATCAACACCATCCATCATTGCCCGGCGCTGCTGTTCGTAAATCATACCATCTCCGCCACCATAAACGGCTATGGAACTTATTCCTGCAAAATAAGCCAAACCTTCAACCTGCTGATCTATCTGCTGCGCCAGTTCCCTTGTGGGAGCCAGTATCAGTGCTTTGGTATGTTTCTTTTCAGAGATACTGATGTGCTGAAGAACCGGTAAAAGGTAGGAAGCAGTCTTACCGGTACCGGTTTGGGCACAGGCGATTAGATCTTTATGATTGAGAATGAGTGGGATTGCCTGAGATTGAATTGGGGTGGGTTTAACATAACCCATACTTTGAAGTCCTTCAAATAACTGAGGATCAAAATTGAAATCGCTGAATGTCAAGTTGAAATATTAATATTTAAATAAATGTAAAAATAGGGAAAAGAATTGAGAGTTGACAATGGGCAATGGACAGTTGATAATGGGCAATGGACAGTTGACAGTTGACAGTTGACAATGGACAGTTGACAATTGAAAACGGATATTTGTATTTATAACAATCTCTTAATTATCAACTGTCAATTGTCAATTATCAATTAAATCCACTTATTAACACCTCCCGATTTCTCAACAATTAATATAATTATCAAAAAATATCCTACTTTTGAATCCCGTACAAAACGATGTTTTTTATTAGCTGAGACAGGGTTAAAACCAATCAAATAATAAAGCATTCTTAGCAAATCCTTCAGATATCATGACCAAATACATTTTTGTTACGGGCGGCGTTACTTCGTCGTTAGGAAAAGGTATTATTTCCGCTTCTCTGGCTAAACTTCTTCAATCAAGAGGTTATCGGGTAACTATCCAAAAGTTCGATCCTTATATCAATATTGATCCGGGAACTTTAAACCCCTATGAACATGGCGAGTGTTATGTAACTGAGGATGGAGCTGAAACAGATCTGGATCTGGGTCATTATGAGCGCTTTCTGAATGTGCCAACCTCTAAGGCCAATAACATTACCACCGGCAGAATATACCAGAATGTAATCAATAAGGAACGTGAAGGAGCTTATCTGGGTAAAACAGTGCAGGTAGTTCCGCACATCACTGATGAGATAAAGCGCAATATGAAGATATTGGGTGAAACCGGTGATTACGATATCATCATTACAGAATTGGGCGGAACAGTTGGAGACATCGAGTCACTTCCATTCATAGAAGCTGTGCGCCAATTACGCTGGGAACTTGGCTCAGGTAATTCACTGGTAATCCATCTGACGCTTATTCCATATCTGGCAGCTGCAGGTGAGTTAAAAACAAAACCTACACAGCACTCTGTTAAAATGTTACTTGAATATGGAATTCAGCCGGACATTTTAGTTTGCCGTACCGAACACCATATTCCGCAGGAGCTGCGAAAGAAAATTGCACTATTCTGCAATGTAAATATCAATGCGGTTATTGAGTCTATTGATGCTTCAACCATTTATGATGTACCCTTGTTAATGCTAAAAGAGCAGCTTGACAAAACTGTTCTGAGTAAATTAAAACTTCCAAATAAGAATGAACCCGATCTGGAAAACTGGAAAGATTTCCTGGGTCGCCTCAAAAACCCTACGGCTGAAATCAATATCGGTTTAGTAGGAAAATATGTTGAGCTTCCTGATGCCTATAAATCAATAACCGAGGCATTTATTCATGCAGGTGCTAAAAATGAATGTAAAGTCAGAGTAAAATCAATTCATTCCGAAAATATCACCTCAGAAAATGTTGCAGAAAAGTTAAAGGGGCTAGATGGAGTTCTGGTAGCTCCTGGATTTGGAAGCCGTGGAATTGAAGGTAAAATTGAAGCTATAAAATATGTCAGAGAGCATCAAATACCATTCTTTGGAATTTGTCTGGGTATGCAATGTGCTGTGATTGAATTTGCCCGTAATGTTCTCGGACTTAAGGACGCACACAGTATTGAGATGAATGAGAATACCAAAGATCCGGTAATCTCAATGATGGAAGAACAGAAAAAAATCATAAACAAGGGCGGTACTATGCGTCTGGGTTCCTATACATGTGATCTGAAAAAAGGAAGCAAATCAGCTGCTATTTACGGAAAGAACCGTATTACTGAACGTCACCGTCATCGCTATGAGTTCAACAATTCCTACCTGCAACAATTTGAGAAAGCAGGGATGATAGCCTCAGGTGTTAATCCTGAGAACAATCTTGTTGAAATAGTTGAGTTAAAAGACCATCCATTTTTTATTGGAGGGCAATTTCACCCTGAATTAAAATCAACAGTTGATAATCCTCATCCACTTTTTGTTAACTTTGTCGCCGCTGCTTTAAGCTACTCAAAAAAGAAGTAAAGCATTTTAGCAATAAAGCCTAAAAAATAATGGATAGAAATACTTTCACAGGACTCTTTTTGATATTAATCATATTAGTTGGGTCAACTTATCTGATGCAACCCTCTGATGAAGATATCAAAAGAGAAAAAGCCAAACAAACACAGGATTCACTAGCAAGGGTTACAAAAAATAATACAAAGCCAGCAGTCGCTATACCCGATACTGCCAAAGTCCTTGCAGCACCGCTTATTGATTCTACCCTAATAAAATCCGGCCCATTCGGTGCGGCACAGTTTGGAAGCAATGAACCTGTTATTCTTGAAAATGAGTTCTTAAAAGTAAGAATCAGTCCGAAGGGCGGAAGAATTTCCTCTGTTCAGTTAAAGAATTTTAAAACTTATACTCAGGAGCCTTTGATTATGTTCGAAGGTGAAGGAAATAAGTTCGGTTTGATTTTTGGCTCTGCAGGGCAGAACATTAACACAAACGATCTATACTTTGTTCCTTCAGGCAAATCATTGAACGTCGCAAAATCTGATTCCTCATCCCTGACCATGAGGTTAACTCATTCCGAAGGAAAATACATCGATTATATCTATAGCCTGAAAGGTGAAAGCTATAACGTTGGACTTACCATTAGCACAAGCGGGATGCAGGATGTGGTAGCACCTACCCAACAACACATCACACTGAGCTGGGAATCCGTCCTCAAGCAAAAAGAAAAGGATTTGCCGGGCGAGCAAAAATATTCAAGTGCCTATTATAAACAGGGCGATGAAAGTATTGATCACTTAAGTCTTTCAGAATCAGAAACTAAAGAATTAAAGGAAGGTAAAATCAAATGGTTCTCCTTCAAGCAACATTTCTTCTCCAATGTACTGATCGCAAAAAACAGTTTTGATAGTGGAGAATTAGCAGTTAATACAAGTCCCGATTCAGGAACAGTAAAAATCTTTGCAGCCAAAATGCAAATACCTTTCCAGAGACAGGCAATCAACTCCTTCCCGATGGAATTCTATTTCGGCCCAAATCAATTGAATATACTCGAAAAACAGGGCTTTGATATCGAAAAACAAATAGATTTGGGTTACTGGCCATTAAAGTATATTAACAGATGGGTTGTATTACCTGTTTTTAACTTTCTTGAAGGATTTGGATGGGGCTATGGACTGATTATTCTTGTTCTGACTATTCTGCTTAAAATGGTTCTTTTACCACTTACGTATAAGTCCTACCTTTCAATGGCAAAGATGCGTATTCTGAAACCTGAAATGGAAGAGATTAAAGGTAAAGTTGGTGAAGATAACCCTACACTCTTACAGCAGGAATATTTGAAGCTTTACAAAAAAGCCGGTGTAAATCCGCTGGGTGGCTGTCTGCCAATGCTTCTGCAGCTTCCGATCATCATGGCTTTCTTCTTCTTCTTTCCTAACTTATTTGAATTACGTCAGCAAAGCTTCCTTTGGATGGAAGATCTTTCAACGTATGATGCCTTCTTTAAATTGGGATTTGAGATGCCGTTTCTTGGAAATCACATCAGTTTGATGTGTATTTTGATGACCATTTCAACATTGATCTACACCTATTTCAATAATCAGGTTTCCGGAGCAACAGGTCAAATGAAATATATTGGTTATATCACGCCAATCATATTCTTTGGGGTACTAAACAGCTTCCCTTCAGGTTTGAACTATTACTATTTTCTCGCCAACCTGATGACTTTTGCTCAGCAGTATATAATCAGAATGTTTGTTGATGATAATAAGATACATGCTCAGATCCAGGAAAATAAAAAGAAACCTGCTTCGGAAAAGAAAGTATCTGGTTTCCAGAAAAGAATGGAAGATTATATGAGGCAACAACAAGCCGCTAAAGCCAAGGGTGCTGTTGAGGATAAAGGAACTAAAAAGAAATCTAAATAATAGAGATTAACGCAGACAGGGTTTTGAACTCTGTCTGTGTTGTTTAAAATCCTGTCAGCGTTGTTTTATCGCTGTAACCCTGGTGTAATTCTTCTCCATAGTCTGAAACACCAGTTCATTATCATTTAATTTACTGATCAAAAACGGAAATTCTCTCGTTTTGCCTCCTTCCAGAGATTCGGTAAACCTGATCATTTTACCATCAAGCTTGTATTTACCATGTGAGATTGGTTTACCATCCCATTCAATGATAAGATCTTTGGTATCGGCAAAAATTATTGCCGGGGAAGCATGCTTAAGCTCTTCATCACTCGTAATATCCTCCGGATCAGCATTAACAACCTTTATATATTTCCATCTGCCATAAAGATCCTTATGCTGAATGGAGTTATTGCAGGAAGATAAAAAGAGCAATAAAAGGAAGCTAATTGTATTGTATTTCATAAATGGGAATTTGAAAAGATATATCTAATATTTAAATCTCAATTTAAACCAGAATCTTAATTGAATATTATTCAGGTAAATTCTTCAGGAAGAAATCCCTGATATTTCCACCCATTATTTTCTCAATATCATCTCTCGAAAAACCCATTTTCAGAAGCTCTGTAACAATTAAAGGGGTACCGGTAACATCAAAATGCATCTCAAATGCGCCATCCCAATCTGAGCCTAAAGCTACTTTATCAACACCAATCTTATCAGCAATATATTTAATCGTTTTTGCTGTTGCTTTTGCATCAGTTCCACAAACTGCTGTTTCCCAAAGCCCGACACCAACCAAACCATTCCGCTCTCCTATTTTCATCAATTGTTCATCAGATAAATTACGCTGATTATCACAAACCCCTCT
>CAZTRY010000026.1:12726-38248 GCA_964616525.1 uncultured Sphingobacterium sp.
AGCCCTGTCAAAAAGAAATACTTTCAGATCAGCTTTACTCTGTATCACTCTGAATTTCTCTTCAGATCTTTCAGCAAAATCATGCAAAGCTTTTGCCTGATAAAGTGCTCTTTTTTTAATACTAAACCAATTTGCAGGCGGCTGCAACTGTGCAAAACTTAGCAGACCAATCTGATCTGAACGATCATCATTCTGTTCAATATTTATACCGGAAGGCACCTTGCTAACAATTGTAAAGACCTGAAAAGCCATATTGGCCCTTTGCATTCGTGGTAAATCTATATGACCATAATCATGCTCTTTGAGTAAATTCCGGTTCCATAATAGAGCATCACAATGAAGGTCTGCAATAAATGGAATGGAATCATACCAGGAAATCTTTTCAAATGGGCCTTTTACCGTAGATTTATTTTTTGAACGGTCAATATATTGGGGTATAATTAGAAAAAATACCAGAAAAAGCAAAACAAGTACAAGCAAAATAACCTTATATGTCTTTTTCATCCTGTAATTTATTTGTTTATTAAATGTTATGAACCTGCCTGCGGCAGACAGAGTAATTTTGATTTAATAATTAGGTGATCGCGGACTCTGGTAAAATTATATTAATATATAAGCTCTGCTTTTACAGTCGTTTAAATCAGACTCCAATTCGTAAAGCATTTCTGCAGAAATTAAGCAAAAAATACGGCTTATTAAACTTCCAGATTCATAAAATAGTCAGTAAAAGTTATAAAATCATCAAATTTAAGATCAAAATTCTCAGTAGTTCCAAAACCATAGGTAAGCAATACAAAGGGCAGTCCGGCTTTTCTGGTTTCCAATGCATCTCCCAATGTATCTCCTATGTAGACCGCTGATTTTAAATTATGCTTATCAATAAGCAATTTAATATTATAGTGCTTAGGCATTGAATTTACACCATGGGCCATTTCATCCGTTACATATTCTTCAAGATCAGCCCACTTCAAAAATTCAACGATCAGGTTTTCAGGACAGTTGCTCACAATGAATAATTTATACTTCTTACTGAGCTTAATTAGCCCTTCCCGAACACCATCATACATCACTCCTCCCCGTTCCGGCATGAGTCTTAGTCTGCATTCGTTTATTGTCTTATAAACCCGTTCCCTGCCCTCCTCATCCATCTCAGGAAAGAAATGACGCAACACTTTAGATCGTTCCCAACCCATAACAAAATGCAGGTCATCACGTGTGAAAACCCGGTCCAAGTTTTCAATAATGGCACCTTCATTCCAGGATTCAAGATAAGTATCGAGGGCATCCCATAAGGTACCGTCAAGATCAAATATTAAGCTATCGGGTTTTAACATGGCAATATTAAGCGTGTTTGAATTGTTTTATAATAAAAAAAGTGCGCTATATTATTAAGCGCACCTTTATTGAATTTCAAGGTAACAATCCGGGTATAATTATAACCTGAATGCCTGCCTTGCGAGTAATTTCCATTTTCCACCTTCTTTTCTCCAAACCATTAAATTGCCGAGTCTGATGTCGGTTGGAACACCCGCATTAGTGGCCTTACCAATAAAGACATGTCTTACAACAGCATTTTTTCCACTAACCTGTATGGTTTGATCGGTGGTATTAATCGAAGTAAACTTAAATGGGCCATTAAACAAAAAGTCTATAAACTGCTCCTTATTTTCAACCTTTCCGGCAGAATGACCATAGGACAAAGCATCTGAGACTAGCATGTCTAATGCATTTCGGTCTGGGCTTACAACATTACTATGCAGTGCAGTAACTGCAGATGCAACAGCCTGCTCAGACTGTGATTGTGAATAAATGTTTGTAGCAACAAACAACATCAAAGCAAAAAATAATCCAATTTTCTTCATATCTATAAGAATTTAATGAGATTTAACCTCTCCTTCAATTTCCGGTTCAACATAACCTTCGGGAGTACGTTTATGCCAGTAAGATGCAAGGATTGAACCAGTAATATTCATTAATGGCCCAAAAACGGCAGGTGCCAGACCCATTGTTGCAATTTTACCCAGGCTATTCGCGATTCCCGAAGCAAGTCCACCATTCTGCATACCAACTTCGAGTGCAACTGTACGTGCATCGCGCTCAGGCATTTTAAAAATTCTGGCAAAACCATATCCCAAAGTATATCCAAACATATTATGTATTAATACAACCAAAATAAGAGTTGAGCCAATTTCTAAAAGACTATCGCGACCGGCAGCAGTTATAACCACAATGATCAGGGCTATACCGGCCATCGAAACAATCGGCATCGCATTATCAAGCCATTTCATTTTTCCGGAAAGCAATTTATTAAATATCAAACCCGCACCAATTGGGATGATAATCATTTTTGCAATATCCCACATCATTCCCAACATATCGATCTCAATGAATTCACCAGCAAGCAGTTTCATTAATAATGGTGTCAAAACCGGAGCAAGCAGTGTCGCAATAGAGGTGATTGTTAAAGACAGTGCAAGATTGGCTTTTGCAAGATAACACATCACGTTCGAAGCTAATCCACTAGGTGAACAACCAATCAATACAATCCCAGCGGCAATTTCAGGAGCAAAATTGGTGGATGTGGCAAGAATAAAACCCATACTCGGCATAATAATAAATTGAGCCATAATACCAATCAAAACACCCTTAGGCTGCTTGAACACAGCCATAAAATCTTTGGCACTCATTGAGGTGCCCATCCCAAACATAATAATTTGTATGAGTGGAGTAATCAACCCGGTAAGTTTAAAATCACCAACTGTTTTAAAATACTGTGGATAATACAAGGCCATAGTTACAGCGGCAAAAATCATGATTGTATATGAAAAGCCCTTTAGGTTATCATATCCTTTAAAACCTATTGCCAGAAGTAAAAAGAAGGTAATCAATAGCGGACCTGCACCGGCAATATTTCCGGAAAATGCCAATACTAAGGCGATCAAAAGCAACAATACGGCAAGTCCCAGTGCTGCTGAATAAATATTAAGTTGTTTCACAGTATTTTGATTAAATGATTAAGTATAGTTAATTAATTACCAGGTTCTCTTGCTCATGATTACATCAAGTTCAGCTTTAGTCATTTTTCCTTCTTCAGGATGTCTTTCCATCCATTTTAAGAAATCCAATTTCATTTCTTCGGTCCACGCATTATCTAACTGACCACCGTTGTATTTTCCAGACTTGATCACTTCAAAAGCATATTTATCCCTTCTAACCACAAATTCTGCAGTAGAAACCACTTGTTCTGCTAAATGTGCAGGAACAAACAAAACTCCTATTTTAGAGGCTATTACTAAATCACCAGGCATTACAATCGCATTACCGATACGAATAGGTGAATTCAAACCCATCAACAGCATTTCCTCCATAAAACTAGGGTGAAAGTCCCTTACAAAGGCATTGAATCCTTTGATTTCTTCCAATCCCTGAATATCTCTTGCAGCACCATTTAGGATTACCCCATTGCCAGAATTAGCAAAAATTGAATTCCCAAGAGTACTTCCAATAAGTGTTCCTCCATTTATTTTCCCAAAAGCATCAGCAACATAAATATCCCCCTTTTTTAAAACTGCTATTGCCCAGGTGTTGGTGTTTCCAACGCGACCTTGTTGTGCGCCTCTCGCTTTAATGTTTTTTTCCAAATCCGGGCGATTCGGCATATACATCGCAGTGACAGCTCTACCAGTCATTGTTTCACCATTTAAAGTTTTCCAGCCATGTTCAAATTGATTCAAATAGCCTGATACTTTTAGTACTTGCCAGGCATCATCCGGACCTATCTTTTTTGCTCTTTCCAGCAAATCATCAGAGATTTTTGGTCTGCCATCCGGAAAACGTTCACCTTTCCATTCAGAAGTTAAAAATGTAAGTTCTTCCTTTGGGATTGTTTGTGCAGATAACCAGGCTTGAGAAGAAACGCAAGCAAAAACAAATGATAATAGTAATTTAACTCTCATGATTTTAATTTGATAATATAAATAAACAAAAATTATTTAAATAATAATCAGTTCAGCTCTTTCTTTGATCCGAATTGATCATCTGCATCCTTATTTTTTCTTTCTTACTTTTTTGACTTTCTTTGAACCTCCGGGTAAAGTGACCTTCCAGATACTGCCTACCCTGGCATCATATTCAATAACATACAATGAGTTACCAAGCAAAACAGCATCTGTAGGATTATTGAATGAATCTACGATACGGGTTGTTTTTACGAAATAATTATCACTTCCCTTATCATAGGACATATCGAGATGAAGCAGGTCTCTGCCCTGATCTGTAAAAGGTTTCATTAGACTGGATTTGGACCCGAGTGTATTTCTAAGTACGAATCCATCACCCTTAAATTCATCAGAAAGTACATGTCCGTTATCAAAAACAAGACCTAAGGGAGAACTGTGAGCGGTAAATGTACTGACCGTAACTCCCGTCTTATCCCCATCAAGTATCTTTCCAGAATGCCCTCTATACTCATTGGCATCCGGACCCAGGTTCTGAACTCCCGGACTAAATTTTACCCCTTCGGGTACTTTAGGAAAATCAGGGTCATTCCGGAAATACTTCATCAGCATCCCGTGCGAAGTAGCTGGCAGAAAAGGGTCCTTCTTAGGATCAGGCATGAAATCAGGATATTGCTGAGGATTTTCGATTCCTCCCATAATCCATGGAAATCCATAATGCCGGCCTTCTCTTACCCAAAACATATCTTCAGAATGGTCATAGTCTGAAGAATTGACAACAGCAAACAAATTACCCTCAGGATCAAAAGCCATATCATAGGCATTACGAATCCCCTCTGCATAGAGATAAGCCTCTGCCTTTAGTTTATCTATATCATTTGGTAATATCAGATTCACTGCTTTAGCTGGAATTCTGAAAATTTTGGTGGTTAAAGCATTATCGCGGGCATTGGGATATACTCCTTTGTCATCCTGGATTTCACCATGTCCGGTTCTGGAGCCGGAGGTGATAAAAATATATTTTTGATCCGGGCTCATGACCAGGGCATTCCAACCATGATCCCAGGTTGTGGCATTCAATCCATAGGTTTCAGAATTGAAAACTACAGTCATTTTGGGAGTACTGTTGGGCACTATTGAAAAGCGAACCAGTCTTCCTTTAGTTCCTCTGTTATTATTTTCAGTGGTATTTCCACATAAATACAGCTCAGAGCCTGCAAAAACAGCTCCTTGTAGCTTATTTATACCATGATCTTTTAGTGTAAGAATTTGCTCTGAAAGGTAAGATCCATTCTTATTACTGAGATGAAAGACGCCGCCCTCAAAAGTCGTATAGTAAAAGTCACCAGAAACCGGGTGAATCAAAATACGAACAGCATTAGGTTGAATGTCGGCAAACTTCTCGATTTGAATATCAGACCTTAAAGGGACAGGGCTTGACTGGACTACCGGTTTTAATCTTGATGAAGTAGTTTTTGTTTCTTTGGCTTTCGAATCATTCTGAGCATTTGAAACAAATGGAGCTATCAAAATACTAAGAAGCCCAAATAAATAGATGTTTTGTTTGATTTGCATACTATTGCTACTCTGATTTCCCTAATTCCCTAAGAAAGACAATTAATTGCCAACGCTGCTCTTCAGTTAAAGCTTCTTTAAAGGGAGGCATATTACCCTTTCCGTTGGTTAGTTTCCAAAATAAGGCACCATCCTTTTGTTTGATTACTCGTTGATCATGAAAATTCGCAGGTCTGATACCCATTGATCCGCCCGCCGGACCATCACCATAACCTGTATCTCCATGACATGAAAAGCAGTACATATTATATAATTCTTCTCCCTTTGAAATAGATTCCTTAGTAACTGGGATTGGATTTTTGATAGAATCAGCTGATGCAGGTGCTAACCATGCTACCTGCTTTATCGTATCTATTAAAAATCCCGAATCAGTTCTAACACCAACTGAGGACCGATAATTGCCGGATGCAGAAAGTATTAAAACACTAACTGTAGAGAACAATAAAAGGGTATAAAATTTATATTTATTCATAGAGTTAAAATTTATTATCAAACAGTCCTCTTGCAACAATATTACAGCCAATACAAATTCCTAAAAATTGATATTGGCTGTAATAATTTTGAATTAAATAACGGCAGGATTAACACTGCTAATTACCTTAGATGACTAAAGATATGCAATCGCATCCATTTCAACCAGTGAGTCGCCGGGTACACCACCTTTGGCCACGGCAAGAGTTGAACGTACCGGAGGTTTACTTCCAAAACGACCTTTGTAAACTTCATTCATGCCTTTATAATCTGCTATATCATTCAGATATACGGTTACTTTTAATACTTTCTCCATAGAAGAACCTGCCTTGATTAACTCCTTTTCAAGTTCTTTAAGCACAATCTCGGTATGTGCCTTGATTTCAAATGGCGCAGTATGAGCTCCTTTTCCAGCAATATAAACTAAACCGTTATGGATTACATGCCCGGAAAACATTGGAACATTTTGTACGGATGTTACATTGCCAACTACTTTTTCTGGCGCTGATTCAATTCCTTTGGCATTAGCCACGACACCTAGTCCTGTTACTCCTACTACAGAAGCAAATAATTTCTTTAATACTGATCTTCTTTCTGTCTTCATTTTTATTTAATTGAATTTATAAAATTATTTCTTTTTTGACATCTGCCATTCGCGACCTGGTTTATCAACCCTAAAGCTTTCTACATTACCCTTATCCTGTAGAGTCACGTATGCAGTACGTCCATCCTTACCGCCAAATGCAATATTACTTGGCAATTTTCCTGTAAGAGTAATTTCGGTCAATAATTTTCCGGCTGGGGATAATTTTGCAATTGTACCCTTTCCATGACGGGTTATGTATAAATTTCCATCTACATCACAACGCATACCATCCATTCCAAAATCAGGGAACTCATGAAATAGCCGTTTATTGCTAACTTCACCCTTTTCTGAGAGATTATAAACCCAAACCTTACGCTGAACTGATTCATTGACATACAATAATTTATTATCCGGGCTTACTTCAATACCATTAGCTGTTCCCATGCTATCCAGTTTGGTGGTTTTTCCATTGGTATCAATCCGCCAAATTCTACCAGTACTGGCTCCCCAGTTCGGATCACTTGCATACAATCTGTCTTTATTGTCAATGGCAATATCGTTTGGCTGACTCATATTTGCATTATGGGCAAACACTGTAATATCTTTCGTTAACATATTAACTTTCAAAATATTGTGTTTAGTATAATCTGCTATAAGCATATTACCCTTACTGTCAAAACGAATTCCATTTCCGATACTACCCTCTGGTAGATCAATAAATAAACTGGCAGAACCATCAGGATTAACCTGTCCGATGGTACCCTGCCTGGCAAAATTCACAACATATAAAATACCTGCTTTATCTACTGCGGGACCTTCAATTCCTCTTGTAAATCCATTTAAAGCTGTTAAGGCCGAAGATTTAAACAAGGGTGCATTTGTATCCTGTGCATTTGTGAATAAAACAGAACCAATTAACAGAAAAGTAAGGCTCAATGGTTTCATAGGTGAAGTATTTTCGAACTTAAGCATAGCATTCACAATTAATATTGGGTTAATAATATGAGTAAAATACATAGGGAATCCCCTATGAAACTTTTAAATTAATAATGCAATTTAAACTTATCCTGACAGGAGTACAATAACACAGAAAAATGTTACAGTGCGCGATAGTTCTTTCTGCTTAAAGGAATAGGTTCTGAGAAAGCAGAAATTCTCAGAACCTTTAAAAATGTATTACTTAAGGCTCAGGATGTAGTGAACCATCGCCTCAGCATCTTCATCAGATAAGGCAGGGTGTGGTGACATTGGAATGGCACCCCAAACTCCACTTCCGCCGGCTTTAATCTTTTTAACCAGGTAATCTATATTGGCCTTAGTATCTGAGTACTTATTGGCTACATCTTTATAACTTGGACCCAACAACTTTTCATTAACCTTGTGACATGCAAAACAATCTGATTTTGAAATAAGCCCTTCTCCTTTTTTAGTATCTACAGCTTGAGGAACCGCAGCTGGTTTAACAGGCTCTGAAGGTTTAACTTCCTTTTCAGCAGCCGTTTCCTTTGGTTTTACATCAGCAACCTTACTCCCGGCAGTTTCAACAACAGCTGCCGGAGCTGCCGGAGCTTCTGTAGCAGCATTGGTGCTGTCAATCGCAGGGGAAGTCACAGTAGTTGTATCCATTACTACAGATGCACTTGTATCGGCATCACTAGATTTTTCAGAAGAACTATTGCAGGCAATAAAAAGGGCACAAACACCCAAGACTAAAATTCTTTTCATTTCTTTGGTACTCTTAATTCTTTAGCATACGACATTGTATGGCACAATTCTATTTAAAAAATCCCGGATATAAAATAAAAACTCAAAATCGTGACACAGGAAGAAAAACTCAAGTCTCAAAATATTCCTAAGCTGATGTTCAGATGTAAGCAGGAAATATGGCTAAAGAATGTTATTTAAGATTGGTTAACCTGAATACAATATAAGGAAGGGTAAGAAATACGATTAAATTGATCCCATGAGGCTCAGGAGTACCAAAAATTGATTTTGGAAAGCAATACCTGTGTGTTATAGGCTGTCTCAGTCCTTTCCTTCGGAGTATTTCCGGCGAGAAATCGCATTCTGGATCAAATTACAAATTGCCGGAAGATACCTCCTCGGCAAGGTTTATTTTACCCGGAATTGTTTTTCATAGGGACGGGCAGCCCGGCAAATGAACAAACTGCAGTTTGAAATAAACCCAGGATGACTGCTGAAGATTTTTGCCCGAGCTGATTTTTATATTAAAAAGGTAATTTTAGGCATACCTAAGCAGGATACAGGAAGCTGGAACCAAAGAATCACAGACCCTGCATTCTAAAACAAAAGTAAATCTTCAATCAAATTAGACCACCAAGATTTTATATCGATCTCAGGTTAGTTAAGTTTACTGAAAACAAGGTCACCAATTTTCTCTCCCTCAATTATGCCTGCCTCCATTCCTTCACGGTAATGGATTCCACCATAAAGTCTACTCAATGCTGCTTCATTAGCTGCCTGTTTAACATTTTCAAACTTTCTATCAGGCCATCCCCAGGCTCTTTCCGTGTTATCAACAAAAGGGGTATTATTACCAAATATTTTGGTTAAAACCATTGCTGATGCACTGGAAATTATGGAATGCCCACTGGTATATTCCGGGAATGGAGGAGTTTGAAGATAAGGCTTCCAGGCGTTATCCATATAATTATTAATATAGGTTTCAGGTCTTAAAAGATCATAGGTAAATTTTGTGTTCCAACAGGCAATGAAAGCATCCATTACGGCAATAGATACTCCGGCATAGGCGTACACAGTTTTGTCAAAATCAGCTTTCTGAGTACTGCAGACAATTCCGGTAATGCCCATCCAATGCCCACCCGGAGTCATGGCCTTTGTTGCAAACATAACGTGACCAGAAACATTTACCTTGAAGCCATTACAATCCCAGAAATCTGCAATAGCCTTCTGCTCATCACTTAAATTTTTTCCGGTTTCATATACCTCATTTGCCAGTTTATAAAAATCACTGGTCTTATCCTTGCTGAATTTCGAAGGTGGCTTAGGCAAAAACTGACTTGCTGAATCAATTAGTACAGTTCTGATTTTCATCCAGCTAGGTTCAATAGCAGGCATATATGCAGGAGGTGTTGGCACCCACCTGCCTTCTTCATTTGTCACTGTATATTTAACCGCTGATCTGGTCTGTTTATAATTATCCTTCTTTGCCCAATCAAGAACTGCTTTACTCACAGAATGAGCATATTCCTGAGAGTTATTCAATATTTCTTCGGGCATTCCACTGTCTTTTGCCAGCTGAATATGGTCGTCGATAATCTTTTGGGTGGAATCCTTAGAAAATGTCAACTCCTTTCCAACATACATATACGCCAATAGTGCTGAAAACTCCTTGCTCACAGGTTTATTTGCTGCCGATACCTTTAGTCCTTCAAGTTTTCCACTCAATGGCTTATAGTCCTTTGACTGACTGGCAATAACCTCATATCCCGCAATACTACTGTAAGCATATATACGGCTTGCTACCGGTGGAGAAAAGATATCATGGGTAATAACCTGGGTAAGTAATCCTACTGTTTTGGAGTATTGTTCAGGATTTGAAAATACAGCTTCGTAATCTCCTTTCTTTGCGCAACTACTGAGCAAGAAACCAAAAATTACAGTAAATAATAATCTTTTCATATCTAATTGGTTTTCAATTGTTTAATATCTTATAAATTTAAAATGCAGGGGCTAATATTAATCCAGATTTTCTGTAAAATTAAAAAATGCCAGTATAATAAACAAAGCAGTATCAGGTTGCCAAAGGCGGGCCTTTTGGTACCTGCACTTTTTTACGAACCGGTTTTTCTAAAGATTTATTTGCAGTAAATTTGGCTGTGCGGTATTCACCCATATGGATATCTCCTGTAATCGAGTTTCCACTAACAGACCCTGAGAAGTAAAAAGTGATCTGATCTCCGGGCAGTCTAAGTACACTGCTCAATTTGATTTGATTCCCCTCAATTGTTCCACTTATATCCCTGATATCAAAGTCACCCTTATGGGTTCCATTAATCCAGTTTCCATCCTGTTCTAAAGAAAAGATGTGCTTAACTGTACTATTAAAGTATCTTACGTTAACATTCCATTTACCGCTTAGATTTGCTGCAGGAGCGGTCATACTATCGGATTTAGGACTACGTTTTCTGGAAAGTATCTCATATATTCTGTTTGCCACGATTTGATCCTCTCCTTCCTTCATATGGCTAGAAACAATATCAATGGTAGTGCTTCCGTCACTTTCGTCACGGGAACCAATTGCAACTCTTGGTTTGGTGCTGCTGATTTCTTCTGCTAATTCATATCCGGAAATATTGAGTTTAGTGGGATCCCAGCTAATCCATAAAGTCGGGTGTTTATTAGAAAGTTCCGTTGGTTCGGTAACCCTGGTTTTTACGCCCTGTATAGTCAAAGCCTTTTTGGCTATCAGATCAAGCCTGCTAAGCCAGCTCTTATATTCAGCGTCATGATCACGCTTTATCCAGGTTTCAACTGCGGCCATCATTCCAATCATTTCTTCACGGCCAACCTTATTATCCCGGCCCGGACCGTGATGAGGAGAACTTGCCTGCCATGCCGACATTAATATCTCTTTGTTTCCAAGCAGTAAACCGGCACACTGAGGTCCCCGCATAGCTTTTCCACCACTGTAGGCAACAACATCAGCTCCACGTTTAAGATGTACAGAAGGAATAGTCAGATTTTCGGCTGCTGCGTCAATTAACACAGGCACATTCTTAGGTTTTGCAATACCAGCGATCACTTCAAGCGAAAAAGGCTGTCCAGTAAAAGAACCATCAACTGCATTTACATAGATCATAGCTGTTTTTGGATTAATTGCCCTTTCAAGTTCCTGTGGTGTTGAAACATGGATAATAGTTACTCCAATATTACGAACGGCATGATCATAGGTATTACGTGAGTATAAAGGGATGATTACCTCATTCTTCTCAAATCCGGTTAGATTCGGTATTCTGATAAGTTTTTCCGGACTACCACCTGTAACACAGGCTGCTGTGACATGCTTCATACCTGCGGCACATCCTGCCGAAACCATTCCCCATTCAGCCTTGGTAAGATCTGCAAGCCTTTGACCTATTCCTTCTGCCAATTCATCGTATTGTACAAAATTTTGTGAAGCAGCTTCCATAGCTTCCCTAACCGGAGGAAGTTCCAATGATCCTCCAATAATCGTATATGCTCCACGGCAGTTAATAATAGGCTCAACACCGATCGAGCGAAAAATATTTGTTTCCGCCATAAATGAAGATTCCGTAGTAATTTTGCCCGGCCCGGTTAATGTAGCAGAACTGAGATTGGAATCGGGTTTTGCTGCTGATACTGACTCTCCACTAATTGCACCACCAGCAAGTGGAAGTAAGGCTAATCCCTTGATTAAATTTCTACGTTTCATTTCAATATTTTTTTGTTAGGGTTAATAGGATATCGGCTAAAATTTCTTAAATAAAATACTTATATCTTGCTTAGTGGGATTAATCTGACCAGAATACCGGTATCCTCAGTCAGGACATACAGAAACTGATCAGGACCATATTTGACATCTCTGATTCTGCCAAGATTATGCAACATAGCTTCATCATGAACAGATTTGTCGTCTTTCATGACCAGGCGATAAAGCTTCTTGGTAGCCAATCCACCGATGAAAATATTACCATTCCAGGCCGGATAACGCGTTCCATAAACAAAGTCAAGATCAGATGGTGCAATAGCATAATGATGAATCGGGGGCTCTGTACCTTCACGATAAGGACTTTCAGAGATTATTGAACCATTATATTCCAGACTGAATGTTGCTAAAGGCCATCCATAATTTGCTCCACGCTTTAGAATATTCAATTCGTCGCCTGCAAGTTCACCAAATTCCACAAAAAATATTCTGCCTGTTTTAGGATCACGGCGAAAGCCCTGATGCATCCGATGACCATAGGAGTAAATCTCGGGTAGAGCTCCCGGAGTATTTATAAAGGGATTATCTTTTGGAATACTGCCGTCATCATTCAGCCTCATGGTTTTTCCATCCGGAGCAGAAAGATTTTGAGAATTCATCCGGTCTGCAGTATGAATTCCAACAGTAAAATACAGAAATCCCTTATCATCGAACCCGATTTTACTACCAAACCAGTCACCATTACGCTTAAATGGCCCGGCTTTGTAAATCATCTTTTCCTCTGTAAGTTTATCGCCAATCAATTTGCCTCTCATCAATGCAGTATAACCCGTACCGGGTGTTGTTGGCTCTATAAAATAGGAAAAGTAAATCAGCCTGTTCTTTTCGAAGTCAGGATGCAACTTAACATCACGCAAACTTGTTGGAACATTACCTCCAATCGGATTTGCCTGAACTTTACCATCCTTCACCTTCAATAATTTACCACTACGCTCTGCTATAAGTACTGAATTATCCAGCATGAAAACTATGCTCCAAGGTCTGACAAGGTCTTTCACAACCGTATCAACCATAAATAGTTGTTCCTCAGAACTATACACATTGCTTACCTTGGCAGGTATTGGAAAATAGCGATTCGATAAATTCTTATCAAAACGATAGTTTTTAAGCGGCAAAACCGGCTTAGAAACAGTTGCATTTAAATCTTGTTTTGCGAATTGACGGATATAGGCAACTAACTGCCACCTTTTTTCTTCATTAAATGCAACGCCATAGGCCGGCATATTGCCCTTACCATGGGTTAATTTCCAAAACAATGCACCATCCTTCTGATCGGTTACCTGTTTACTATGGAAGTTTGCAGGAGGGATTTTATATCTGCCCGGTTGTCCATCGCCAAGTCCGCTAGCCCCATGACAGGAAACACAGAGCATAGTATACAATTTTTCACCCTCTCTTATTACCTGAGGGGTAAATGGAAATGGGCTTTTTATCGTATCTGCTGAATCCGGAGCTTTCCAGGGTTCCTGAACAGGAATGCCGGATTTGAAAGAGATGAAAATCAAAGCGCCTATTCCTCCAAATAAAAAAATTAGTGCTTTTTTGTTCACTTTTAAAATATTCATTTCAGTTTAAAGATTTTAGATTCCGGAAGAAAAGAGACAGAATACCTATAGTATCTGAAATCAAAAATCGACACGGTTATGTAATTAAATTAATTTTTTACTGTTTTAACAGGTGCATTATTTATTCCGAAAACCAATTGGTTCCCGGAATTCTTTACCGAAGGGAATACTTTCAGGCTTCTCACATTCCCCCTGATGTTAAGTCCGCTTTTCCATTGCGGAACATAGTTAAATTCACCCTTACCATTTCCTGTAAACAGCATTCCATTATTGGATGTGAAATGGCCGAACTTAATTCGGGTCCAGGAATTGTTACCTGCTAAAATGAGGTCCTTTTTCCCATCCTTGTCAAGGTCGGAAGATGCGATGGCATATACCGGTGCATACTGTGCTTCAACCGGAAGTGGCTTTAAATTAAAGCCCTTACCTGTATTTTCTAAATAAACTGTTTCGAGCAGTTCGGCTTTAAGCATTTTGGCATCCTTTAACTGATCAGCAGTAAACAAATCATTTATAGTTGCATTGGCATATTTATGATATTCAAGAAATTTATTTTTAAGGCTTGGAAGCTGATCCATCAGATCATCTCTTGAAGCTGCGGGATAAGAAACACCACCTATATAATAGCAGAAAATAGGGTCTACAGAACCGTTCTCATCGAAATCTTTATAATAAATACTCATTGGTTCCTTCTCACTGGCTTTAAACTGCGCATTCAATCCCAAATTTCCAATGACAAGATCTTTGTCTCCATCTCCATCCATATCTTCTGCATATATGGTATTCCACCAGCCGGACGAACCAAACTTAATATATTCAGCGGAGCTGTCTTTCAACTTACCTTTTTGATTAACAAATATCCTTATTGGCATCCATTCACCAACTATAATCAGATCGTTTACCTTATCCTGATTTACATCGATCCAAACAGCATCACTTACCATTCCTGCATATTTTATATCGGGGGCAATTTTTCCGGTTGCATCAGTAAAATTCCCTTTACCATCATTGATAAGAATTTTACTTTCGGGAGTACTTGGATACATACCCGGAGAAACACGGCTACCAACAAACAGGTCCTGATCACCATCTCCATCAATATCAGATGATCTTACTGTTCCTGTACTGCTGAGCATTTGTGGAAGACCAGTTGATTTTTTTGTAAAATTACCCTTGCCATCATTGATGTAAATCCGGTCCTGTAGCATAGGACTGTCCGGCCCGAATTCATAGCCACCACTACCAACATAAAGATCAAGATCACCATCACCATCCATGTCGAAAAATTCAGAAGCAGCATCTTCATATTGTGCATCTGCTTCCAACGAACCCGTACTCTTCCTTATAAAATCTCCTGAACTATTTTGTGTAAATAATGCTCCGGCCTGACCTGCAGCACCACCTATGAACAAATCTTCTATTCCATCACCATTAATATCAGCTTTAGCCATAGTCGGGCCTGGTCTTGAAAGATAATTCGGAAGTAAAGTCTGAACAGTAAAATCATTAAACTGATTTTCTGAATGTGTAAAATTAACAGAAGATGAATTCACAAGATATTTATCACCTGCCGGAATCGGATTAAATTTCAGATCCAGATTAGCGTTTTTAACATCGAGTGTGAGGGTCTGATTAACTTTTACATTGTTAATCTTCTGGCTCTTATCGTTTGGCCAAATAATTAATAAGGAATCAAGGACCTGATTTTCCCCTAGTCCAAAGTTCAATACCGGATCCACAGAAGACTGAAAGCCTCTGACAGGAATTTGCTCCTGAAAGTATTTTACACCCTTTGCATATAGAATTACCTTAGCACCATAGCCTAGTGAATTTTGTTTATCACCCTTTAACTGAACCCTGAGGTAAGAGTTCTTATTCAGCAATTCCGAATTGTTCTTATAAACACTTGCATTTTCATTGGTATTGCTAACTACAAGATCCATATCCCCATCATTATCCAGATCGGCGTATACTGCACCGGCAGAAATGCCCTTCTGGTCAAGGCCCCAATCCGTATTTTTCTTTTCAAAACGGTCATTTCCAACATTTTGAAAGACATAATTAGACTGAACAATCGTTGGCATCTTCTCAATAAAATCCTTTGCAACAACCGTATTTCCCTGTTGCCTTGAGCGAATAGTTTCGTCCATAGTATATTTAAGGAAGTCCATATCAGTATAATCCTTAACATAACCGTTGGTGACAAAAAGGTCCTTTTTTCCATCCCTGTCCAGGTCAGAGAATAAAGCTGCCCAGCTCCAGTCTGTATTCGATATACCTGCTATTTGACCGATTTCAGAAAAAGTTCCATCTCCATTATTCTTCTGAAGCATATTGCGACTGAACTGGAAATAGAAGCCACGGTCGAACAGGAACTGCATTTTATCGAAATTTTCAGCTCCTGAATGCATTTTCTGAGTTTCATTGCTTTCAGGAAGCATATCGAGCGTTACCATATCAGGTAGACCATCATTATTGTAATCTGCAACATCAGATCCCATGGAATACATGGAAATCTGTGACATGCTTTCTGTTAGTTTATCAGTGAAAGTTCCATTCCCATTATTAATAAACATATAATCAGGCTCATTAAAGTCGTTGGAAACATAAATATCCAGCCAGCTATCATTATTGATATCCGAAACAGCAAGTCCTAAACCAAAAGTCAAAACATTGGAAGTAATTCCGGCATCCGCACTAATATCCTTGAATTTCCCATTATCATTTCTGTATAATTTGTTTGCAAAATCAGGGTTTTGTTCTTTTCTCAATTGCACATTTTCCTGAACACCTGTTGTATATTGCTGCAGAGAGTGATTGATCAGAAACATATCAAGGTCCCCGTCCTTATCATAGTCAAAAAATGAAGACTGGGTTGAATAACCATGGTCTGCCAGTCCATATTCTTCAGCTTTCTCTGTAAATGTCAAATCACCATTATTAATAAATAATAAGTTCTTCCTGCGTTCAGGATTAATGTCTGCAGAGCGACAAATATAAATATCCAGAAATCCATCAGAATTGATATCAACCATTGTTGCACCTGTACACCAGCCCTGCTTACCAGCTATACCACTTTTGTCGGTTACATTCTCAAATTCAAAATTTCCCTTATTGATATAAAGTCGGTTTTTAACCATGTTACCGGTAAAAAGCAAATCCTGAAGACCATCATTATTAATATCCCCAACAGCAACACCGGCACCATTATAGAAATACGAATAGTTCATCACATTCATATCATCACTCTCACTAAGCATATTCCGATAATCTATCCCGGTCTTATCTTCGTCCAATAAGGTGAACAGTTTGTCATTTTTGCTGGTACAGCCACTCAATACGAAACTCAAAAGAGCAGCAGCATAAATTTTTTTAAGCATGTTAATGTGTTTTGTCAGGCACGGATTATTGAAATTTTTTCTGTTATTCTTTTAAAATTAAAAGATTCCGGAATTTTGAAATAAGCCAGTAAAATATGCCCTATTTCCAAAATACTGTGGTTAACAGTGAATCAATAAATATAAAAAAAATATTTAGCTCTGTTAAGAATTAATACAAGCGAATATATTATTCAAAAAAAGATATACAGGTAATTAAATGATCTAAATTAATGGTTAAAAACTTACTCCAGAGACGTTTTAATCACGAAATCCGGAAAACAAAAGGGCCGTTACGGATTATCCGTAACGGCCCTTTTTACTATTAATTTGACTATTTATTCCACCACAAACGGGTAGCTTCATTATCAGCTCCACCAAGTTTTGCAACTCCTGTTGCAACACCGGCAGCGTTGGTTTGGCTTTCACCAATAGTGTATGGTACACGACGAATAACCTGATCTTTAGTTACAACTAAGCTCTCAGAGTTCATTACCGGATATAGTTTAGGGAAACCGGTACGACGATATTCAGCCCATGCTTCAACTCCATTTGGCCATAAAGCAATCCATTTTTGTGTGTGAATCTGCTCCAATTGTCTTGCAGCATTTGCAGTCCAGGCAACAGGAAGATCTGTTAATGCAGGTGTAACTACTGCTCCTGTTACTGCAACCGGAGTATTCATACTTGCAGTATAAGCAGCGATAGCAGCAGCATCAGAGATACCCCATTGTTTCATAGAAGTCTCGATACCTTTCTCATAGAATGATTTAGCTGTACCTGAACCCATGTTCCATCCTTTTAATGCACCTTCTGCTCTTAAGAACCAAACTTCTGCAGCCATCATAACCTCAAACGGATTGGTGTTCTGATTTGCTGGTAAAAATCTGTCAGCTACGTTTGACAATTTAGTGTTCTGATTCTCTGGTAAACCTAACTGAACCTGAGTATATCCGTTACGGATTCCTTTAAAGGTTGCAGTAGTTCCTTCGATCGGAGCATAAAACTTAGAAATACGTGGATCCTGATATCCGGTTAAGGCAGACTCCATTGCAGCACTCATACGGAACTCATTCCAGGCTGTTGCCTGATTAAAGCTATTGATGTTGTTCGCTGTAGTTTTGATATAAGCATCATGTGCATTCGTTTCCATAACTCCGCCTGCAATTGCAGCTTCAGCATTTGTTTTTGCCAATGCCGGCTCTACTCCTGAAATACGGATTGCAATACGAAGACGTAATGAGTTAGCGAAAAGAATCCACTTATCTACATCACCACCATAAATAAGGTCATTTGATCCAAGAACATTCTTTCCTTTGTAGGCCTGAAGATCAGCAGTTGCTTTAGCCAAAGTTGTTAAGAAGTCTTTGTAAATAACATCCTGAGCATCATAATCAACAGACTTTAATCCATTACCTACTGCTGAATAAGGAATTGGTCCCCAGTAATCAGTCATTGGCTGATAGATCTTAACTTTCCAGATGTTAGCCATTGCATAAATCGCAGGATTGGCTGCTTTACCACCTGGTGCAGTGTTCTCCAATACTCCTAACAATGGGTTTACTCCACTGTTATAAAAGTTATTGAATGCACCGTTCAACCAGTTACCAACCATTACATAACGGTCGGAGTTGAAGTTTTGAGCAATATTACCAAAGTACTGTGCGTATAAATCACCGAATAAACTCTGGAATGTTTGCCATGAAAACATGACACCTCTGTGCTGGGTAGCTGCAAATGCATTACCAACAGCCGATGCATCAAGTTCTGTTAATCTGGTTTTATCAGTATTGTACTCTTCAAACTTGTCGGTACAAGATGTGATACCAATAGCTGTAACCAAGAATAAACTTGTAGCAATAATGTAAAGTCGATTTTTTTTCATAATTGATAAGTTAATTTCAAGTATATACGACATAATTTATGCTTTGGTTGTTTCATGGTAAAAAATATTTGCTGTATTTAATAAAACAATAAACCGGTAAATCAGTTCCATAGATCTCAAAAAACAGGACTAGTACCAAATATTTTTTTGATGAATACCTGGCAAAAATTTAATTATCAGTTCTATTAGATTCAGAATAACAGCACAAAAAAAAGGGCCGTTACGGATTATCCGGAACGGCCCTTTTTAGTATTAGTTCTGACTATTTATTCCACCACAAACGGGTAGCTTCATTATCAGCTCCACCAAGTTTTGCAACTCCTGTTGCAACACCGGCAGCGTTGGTTTGGCTTTCACCAATAGTGTATGGTACACGACGAATAACCTGATCTTTAGTTACAACTAAGCTCTCAGAGTTCATTACCGGATATAGTTTAGGGAAACCGGTACGACGATATTCAGCCCATGCTTCAACTCCATTTGGCCATAAAGCAATCCATTTTTGTGTGTGAATCTGCTCCAATTGTCTTGCAGCATTTGCAGTCCAGGCAACAGGAAGATCTGTTAATGCAGGTGTAACTACTGCTCCTGTTACTGCAACCGGAGTATTCATACTTGCAGTATAAGCAGCGATAGCAGCAGCATCAGAGATACCCCATTGTTTCATAGAAGTCTCGATACCTTTCTCATAGAATGATTTAGCTGTACCTGAACCCATGTTCCATCCTTTTAATGCACCTTCTGCTCTTAAGAACCAAACTTCTGCAGCCATCATAACCTCAAACGGATTGGTGTTCTGATTTGCTGGTAAAAATCTGTCAGCTACGTTTGACAATTTAGTGTTCTGATTCTCTGGTAAACCTAACTGAACCTGAGTATATCCGTTACGGATTCCTTTAAAGGTTGCAGTAGTTCCTTCGATCGGAGCATAAAACTTAGAAATACGTGGATCCTGATATCCGGTTAAGGCAGACTCCATTGCAGCACTCATACGGAACTCATTCCAGGCTGTTGCCTGATTAAAGCTATTGATGTTGTTCGCTGTAGTTTTGATATAAGCATCATGTGCATTCGTTTCCATAACTCCGCCTGCAATTGCAGCTTCAGCATTTGTTTTTGCCAATGCCGGCTCTACTCCTGAAATACGGATTGCAATACGAAGACGTAATGAGTTAGCGAAAAGAATCCACTTATCTACATCACCACCATAAATAAGGTCATTTGATCCAAGAACATTCTTTCCTTTGTAGGCCTGAAGATCAGCAGTTGCTTTAGCCAAAGTTGTTAAGAAGTCTTTGTAAATAACATCCTGAGCATCATAATCAACAGACTTTAATCCATTACCTACTGCTGAATAAGGAATTGGTCCCCAGTAATCAGTCATTGGCTGATAGATCTTAACTTTCCAGATGTTAGCCATTGCATAAATCGCAGGATTGGCTGCTTTACCACCTGGTGCAGTGTTCTCCAATACTCCTAACAATGGGTTTACTCCACTGTTATAAAAGTTATTGAATGCACCGTTCAACCAGTTACCAACCATTACATAACGGTCGGAGTTGAAGTTTTGAGCAATATTACCAAAGTACTGTGCGTATAAATCACCGAATAAACTCTGGAATGTTTGCCATGAAAACATGACACCTCTGTGCTGGGTAGCTGCAAATGCATTACCAACAGCCGATGCATCAAGTTCTGTTAACCTGGTTTTATCAGTATTGTACTCTTCAAACTTGTCGGTACAAGATGAGATACCAATAGCTGTAACCAAGACTAAACTTGTAGCAATGATATATAATCTAAATTTTTTCATAATTGATAATTTTTATTAATTAAAACGATAAGTTTAAGTTCAAACCAATCTGACGGGTTGATGGTAAAGAGAATCCTTCCTGACCAACAGAGGTATTAGTAGAACCTGCTGTAGACTCAGGATCGAAACCTTTAGCTTTATTCACGATGAAGAATAAGTTACGACCTGTTAAAGATACAGAAGCAGCCTGGAATGGAGCTTTCTTAAATAAATTTTTAGGTAATGTATAACTTAAAGAAGCTTCACGTAAACGAACGTTTGTAGCAGAATAAGCCCAAACTTCACCTACAGGAGTGTTACGACCACCTACAAACTTCCAGTATGCCTCAGCAGTTGTTGCAACTGTATTAGCTGCTCCAGCTGCAGTTACACCAGGGAAAACCATTGAAGTTCTTCCGTCTAATGTCTCAGCTACCTGACCATCTGAATAGATAATTGCATTAGTGAATGAAGTTACAGTACCACCTACACGAGCTGTAATTAAAGCATTGAAGCTAAATCTCTTGTAGTTGAAGGTATTGCTAAAACCACCAGTCCAATCAGGACGTGAATTACCAATATCAACTGTAGTTCCTGGAGTAATTAAAGGTAAACCATTGGTTCCAACTAAAATCTGTCCACTTGCACTACGCTGATAACCTCTGCTGTACATCTGACCTAATGGGAAACCTTCAACAGCGCGCTGGAATACCATAAAATCCTGAGTTAAATTCAGAGTTTTTAATGTTGGAGTTAATTCTACTAACTTGTTAATGTTCCTAGCATAGTTTAAGTTCATGTTCCAACGGAAATCACCTTTAACAACCGGAGTAGCATTTAAAGTTAATTCAACACCTTTGTTATTTACTATACCAGCGTTAACATACTCAGAACTCCAACCTGATGCCGGAGGAAGTGAAACCTGGAATAACTGGTTTTTAGTATCTGAATTATAGTAACCAATATCAAAACCGAAACGATCGTTGAAGAATTTAGCTTCTAAACCAAATTCTAAAGCAGTTGTTAACTCAGGCTTCAATTCAGGGAAAGGTTTTACACCATTTCTGTTGATGAAACCACCATTACCACCAGCTGCAAAATTATACAATTGAGTAGTAAGGAATGGCTGTCCATCATTACCAGTAGTTGCATAAGAACCTCTTAATTTAGCAAAAGATACTGCCTGAGGTAAGGTAAAGATGTTTGAAAGAATGGCAGAGAAACCTCCTGAACCAAATAAGTAAGATTGACTAGTTTTTGGTAAGTTAGATGCCCAGTCATTACGAACTGATCCGGATATTGTAATTGCATTTTTGTAGGTGAAATCCGCTGTTGCAAATACACCTTGTTTTTCAGTCTGAACAAATGAGTAACCATCTGAAGGACCACGACCATTTGAAGGAATAAACAAGTTATCACGGTTCAAACCTCCTGCGTTGGTAGAACGGAAAGTTCTGTCAACGTGCTGAAGACTCGCTCCGAATGTTGCATCAACAGTTAATTCTTCAAGAATGTTCTTTTTGAAAATACCGATGAAGTCAAAGTTGGTTTCAGTAACATCTCTGTTCTCAGTCTGATAGTTACCAAAGTCAGCAATTGTATAAGTATCATTATACCATTTACCTTCGAAAGCATCAATAGTTTTATCAATACCAACACGTCCCATTAAACTCAAAGAAGGAGCAACCTGGTAAGTTAATGATCCAAATCCCATTACACGATCCCTGATATCATCAGAAATTACACGGTTTTTAGTCCAGTATGGATTCTCACCACCGTTTGATCCTGGATTCCAATAGTTCTGACGCAATTTACCTGTTGAAGGATCAATGTAGTCATACTTTTGAGCCTGAGCCAAAGAGATGTTACGTGGAATACGTAAGATGTGGCGTTGGTTGTTCTGATAAGCCTCACCAGTGTATTGTCTGTTGTTAATATCTTGCTTCAGGTAAGTAACTTTTGAATCGTAAGATAATTTAGGGCTTACTTTACCTGTTATACGTAAGTTAAGGTTGTTTCTTACAAGTTCATTGTTATCAATGATACCTGTTGCATCAACTCTGGTATACGCAAAATAAGTTTGAGCTTTTTCATTACCACCAGAAAATGCCAAAGTGTTTGACAATTGTTTTCCTGTAGAATAAAAATCTCTGTAGTTATTAGGCTGAGGAGTCATGTTGTAAGTTTTACCGGCATCCGCAGGATCGTTACCCCATAAAGCAACTGATTGACCTGTCATTCTTGGACCCCATGAACCTTCCTGAGCTCTGTTATAAACTCCGGCAGCTCCCTGACCAAACTCATTTTGGAAATCGTAAAGTTCCATCATAGTCTCTATTTGAGAAGAGCTATTGAAAGAAACTCCTGATCCTTGCTGACCACCACCTTTTCTGGTAGTAATTAACAATGCACCGTTTGCAGCACGTGATCCATAAAGTGCAGTTGCAGATGCACCTCTTAATACAGTCATTGACTCGATGTTATCAGGGTTGATACTAGATAAACCATCACCACCGTCACGACCACCGTTACCGGTACCTGGACTGTAGTTTGAGTTATCCATTGGCACACCGTCAACAACGATCAAAGCACCGTTATTACCAGTAATTGAACGATCACCTCTAAGTACAACACGGGTTGAACCTCCAAGACCAGAAGAAGTACCAGCAACATCAAGACCAGCCACACGACCAATCAAAGACTTACCAACATTCAACTCTCTTGCTTTTTCAAACTGATCAGTATTAACCTTTTGAGTAGCATAACTCAAAACTTTCTGATCTTTAGTAATACCCAAAGCAGTAACAATTACTCCTTCAAGTTGTTTTGCATCAGATTCAAGACGAACATTTAATGTTGTTCTTCCATTAACTGCAATTGTTTGACTTGCAAACCCAATGTAAGTAAATACAAGAGATGCATTTGATGGTACTGAAATTGTAAAATTACCATTCGCATCAGTGCTTGTACCCTGAGTTGATCCGCTTACCTTAATGCTTACAGCAGGTAGAGGCAAGTTGTCAGAGTCGGTAACCTTTCCGGTAACGCTGATATTCTGCGCAAACACGTAGGTCTGGCACAATAGCAGCAATACGACTAGTTTGTAAACTTTTTTCATCATAATACTTTTAGTGTTAGATATAATTAATTAATTGTTTAACCAGTTGATAAGCAAAACTTATGGTTGAATTACATACCACTTGGCAAGACTAAAGTAATGCTTTTTTTTATTATACCAAATATTTAGTAAAGTGACTTAGAATAAGAAAATTTTAAAACAAACTATTTGTAATAGCCTGATTATCAATTATTTATAAATTAAATAAAATTAGATAAAAAAAATAATAAACCGATGTGGAAAAATAATATCGGGACAAACAGTCGATTTTCGATGTAAATCGAGCCCTGAATCAGGAAAAATCAAAATTTATAATAAGATTTTCGTAAAAATAATGATACTATATTATTGCATTTTGATCTTATTAAATATCATTCAAAAGAATCAAGTTTGAGTCATTTTAATTGATCCTTATTTGATATCAACAAGTTAACCGACAAAACTGAAATCAGTATAGCTAATCCAAAAAACTCTCTGGTCTCTTCAATCCATGGTGTGGAAGCTTTCATACTTCCTGCTATATTTTCGGCCTGGTGTTCTGTCAACCAGATTAAAACTCCATTTTTATCAAAAAACAAGTAGATGGCATAGGCAAGCAGGAGAATTATCCCACTTATACTCAGCCGGGGGTACCTTTGATCCCTTAGTGCAAAAAAGCAAATCATGGCTCCGAACAAATAAATTAGAATCCATAATACAGGATCCGGATCATTATACTGAAGGCCTGCTGAAATTATAAAGAGCAACAAGAATATGAAATTGAAAATCTTCATTATTAGAATTTAGATAAAAATTAACTCCTCACTTCATGCTTAGGTCATGCAATTGAGAATATAAAATAAATATCCCTCAAAACCTGATAGCTAATATAATAAAATTAATAAAATCTATACTTCATAGTCTCTTCATCTTGAGGATCTAATTTGCCCGCAGTTTTAATTAATTGATGAAATCCCAATGGAAAGAAAAATATTTTTAAAGAGCCTGCTAGTTGGAGTAGCAACAGGCCCCAGCCTATTAAGTGCATGCAAAAAATCAGATTCATCTACAACCCTGAACTCTGGTTCGGTAAGCAATACAGGTAGCAGCTTAAGTGGCTGCGTTGTAGCACCAACAGAAACAGAAGGACCATTCCCAACAAAAGTTCCCACATCTTATGTAAGAAGTGATATAAGGGATTCTAAAGATGGTTACAAAATGACAGTAAAAATCACAATCGGGAATACCAATAATAATTGTAATCCCCTGTCCAATGCAATTGTGGATATCTGGCATTGCGATACCGAGGGAAATTATTCGGAATATGGCGGAACAGGAATGCAAGCCAATAATTACCAGTCGCTTCACTTTTTGAGAGGCAGACAGGTAACTGATACTAATGGACTGGTTACTTTTACGAGTATTTTCCCTGGCTGGTACTCAGGAAGGGCAACCCATATCCATGTACATATATATAATGCCGCTGGTAATTCTCTCAAGATAACGCAAATTGCATTCCCTGAAGGTTCAGGAAGCGCGAAGGCCATAGTAAATGGCTATAATAAAGGTATGTCAGGATATACTTACAATGCGAATGACGGTGTCTTTGGTGATGATGGAGGAAAATATCAAATTGCTACTGTAAGCGGAAGCAAAGATTCAGGTTTTGATTTATCTATTCAAATGAATGTACCTGCCTGATTATAATTTTTCATTAAACAAAGATA
>CAZTRY010000027.1:0-2009 GCA_964616525.1 uncultured Sphingobacterium sp.
TTTGATTCGCGTTTTCCGTTCAAGCATCCCGAAAATCCAAATGCTAAAGCAGCAATTGAGGCTCCTATTGAGAATCAGGTCAAGCAGATGAAGGACTTTAATATTACCTATGGTGTATTAATAAATCCGCGATATTATGGATGGGATAATTCTTATAAGGCTCATTGCCTTAAAACTTATCCCAATCATTTTGTTGCTCATGGTTTATTGAATCCACACGATCCTAAAATTGTTGATAATCTGAGGTATTGGGTCAATGAACATGGTTTTCAGGGAATGCGTTTCAGTCCGATATACCATCCCAAAGAAACCTGGCTGAACTCAGCAGCTCATTATCCTTTGTGGAAGGAAGCTGAAAAACTTGGACTTTGCTTTAATTATTACATCCTGCCTCATCAGATGCCGATGCTTGAAGATATGGCAGAACGTTTCCCGGGTGTGAAAATAGTTGTTGACCATGCCGGTAAACCGGATCTTAAAGCTGCTGATTGCTGGCCCGAATTTAAAAAAATGTTTAAACTCAGTCGTTTCAAAAATGTCTGGATCAGTAATTCTGAACCCTATGAAATGTCAGAGATAAAGAAGTACCCTTATGAAGATACACTGCCTTTCTATAAATCAATTTATGAAGAGTTCGGTGCAAAGCAAATCATTTGGGGGACTGGATATCCTTTTCCACGATGGGAACTCCCTATGGATAAAGAACTTGAATTTATGTACAAATACTGTGATTTCTACACCGAGAAAGACCTGGATTTAATTATGGGTAAAAATGCCCTTGAGATCTGGAAGTTTCCGAAGAAAGCATAAGTACTCTCGTTTTAAAGCAGAATTTCTATTCAAATAAACACTATCAATTTTAATTATATGTTTTTAAAATATTATAGATTTTATCTATTTTTTGTTTTTGTTTGTTTTTCAGGTTCAGTTTCCACCGTATTTGCGCAGGCAATGCCAAAGGATGAATTGATATTTCTGACCTCGGCCTGGAAGGGTGAGCGCTTTGCCGACGGCCGGCCACGCATTTCGGATGATCTTGTGAAGCGTGCCCGTGAAATAGGAATAGAGGAGGCCTGGCAGATTCTGAATAATGAAGGATACCTGTATCAGTATGAGCGTAACTGGAAAATACTTCATGAAGAAGTTAAAGTCGTAGGCCGGGCATTAACGGCTCAGTTTATGCCAATTCGTCCGGATGTGGAAAAGAATATTGTTGATCGTGCGGCAAAGGAAGGCCGGGCCGGAAGACATTTACATTGGCCTATCAATATGCTGACTCAGGGAGATGTGTATGTAGCAGATAACAAAGGGAGGGTAGGATCATTAATGGGTGATAACCTTGGTAACGTCATCTATAAAAATTCAGGTAATGGGGTTGTATTTGATGGATTTGCCCGCGATGTTGATGGGCTGGCCGATATCAAGGGCTTTAATGCTCATGTCAGGGACTTTGCTCCTCAGTTTTTGCAGGGTGTGGTGCTGATGGGATTAAATACACCGATAACAATCGGTGCTGCTATTGTTCTTCCCGGCGACCTGGTTATTGCAGGAAGGGCCGGTGTAGTTTTTATTCCGGCACATATGGCCGAGCTGGTGGTTTCAACTGCCGAATTTATTGCTTCTAAAGATCGTTTCGGACATGAAATGATCAGGAGTGGGACTTATAAGGCAAATGAGGTCGATACTCAGTGGACCGATCCAATTAAGGTAGAATATTTGAAGTGGCTGGATCGCAATCCGGCAGAAAAGAAGATTACACGGGCCCAGTTGGATCAGTTTATGTCGAAAAGAACCTATTAAATACTTATGAAGCCAATTTTCAAAATCGTAATGGGCTTGGGGGCAATATGCCTTCTGGCTGCACTGATTCTTTATCTGGTCAATAATCCTGCAACAGCAGAACCATTCCTGATAGCAGGGATCGTTGGCTTAGCACTTGGTGTCAGGGGAGTATCTGCCTTAAAAGGATTTGCTTATCCGATCATGATTGTGGGTGTAGTTTCAACGGC
>CAZTRY010000027.1:2109-4842 GCA_964616525.1 uncultured Sphingobacterium sp.
GCAAAAGCGAATCTGGCTTTGTCGATTACCCTGACTTCAATAGCAACCTTATTAGCGCCATTCCTCACCCCTTTATTAATGAAGCTGCTGGGTGGCTCATTTATTGAGATTAATGTACTCGATATGATGTGGGACATTATGAAAATGGTCATTTTGCCGATTACACTGGCCATCGTTCTGAATGAATTACTCAAGGATAAAATCAAGTGGCTGAACGGGGTAATGCCAATGGTTTCCATGTTTGGTATTGCCTTTATAATTATTATTGTTACAGCAGTAGGAAGAGAAAGTTTGCTGACCGTTGGCCCCCTGCTTATCCTGCTGGTATTAATCCATAATCTTCTGGGCTATACACTGGGTTATTGGTCGGCAAGATTGTTTGGAATGAATGAAAAGGATTGCCGTACGATAGCTATAAATGTAGGTATGCAGAATGCGGGACTTTCAAAAGGCCTTGCACATGGAATGGGGAAACTGGGTACAGTTGGATTGGCACCTATGATCTATGGACCGATGATGAATATCAGCGGATCAATACTGGCCTCTTTTTGGAAGAATAAACCGCTAAATGAAGAAGATAATTCTTAAACTAAAAATTAATATTATGTCTAAATCATTATTGACATTGATGGTATTACTGATGATGATCACCAGTACTCAGGCTCAGACGAAAAATGAAGCTCGTGTTGCCCGGATGGTTAAGGATTTAAATAGTGCTATAGTTGCAAGAGATAGTTTTGCTTTAGCTCAAATTAGTATGGATGAACTGAGCTTTGGTCATTCGGGTGGTGTTATTCAGGATAAAGCAGCCTTTATAAAAGCCGTTTTGAATGGCCCTACCTTCTTTAAATCGATTGATCCTGAGGGCCAGACCATTCAAGTTAGCGGTAAGCATGCAATTGTTAGACATATTGTTGTTGCGAGCGCTACTCGTGAAGGAAATCCGGTACCCTTGCGATTTGGGAATGTGATGGTTTGGTATAAGAAGCAAGGTAAATGGAAATTACTCGCACGCCAGGGATATAAGTTATAACAATTCAAATAGGAAAGAATCAGGGTGTGATGCAATTTAGTTGCGATCTCATCTGAATAAAATTACATAATGGATAAGAAAACAGAGCTTAAGTCTCTTATAAAAGAGCAGGGGATTGTTCCTTTGTATTATGCAGCCGACGCGGGTGTAAGTATTGAGTTAATGCGTGCAATGTACGAAGGAGGAATTCGGACCACCGAATATGCCAATCGCGGTGAGCAGGCAATGAAGAATTTCAAGGAAATGCGCAAAGCATGCGATGCCGAAATGCCCGGCATGCGCCTGGGTATCGGTACTATAAAAAATGCTGAATCAGCAAAAGAATATATTGATGAAGGTGCAGAGTTTCTGGTATGCCCGGGTATTTTGGAATCAGTAATTGAACTCTCTGATAAGCATAAATTGCTCTGTGTTCCCGGCTGTATGACCCCAAGTGAGATCATCCGTGCCGAGAGCTGCGGGGTAAACGTGGTAAAACTTTTTCCCGCAAATACTCTGGGACCTTCTTATATTGAGGCAGTTCAGGCATTGTTTACAGATATGACTTTCTTACCAACAGGAGGTATCGAATTGAATGAAGATAACCTTAGGGCCTGGTTTAAAGTTGGGGTTTGTGCGGTGGGTGGAAGTAAAATGATTACCAAAGCTGTGATTGAGAATAAGCTGTATGAAGACTTAAGTAAGGAATGTCAGCGAGCCCTGAAACTGATAAAAACAATTCGGGAGAGTTTATAGTTTCCCAAAATTAAAGCAAATTGAATACAAATATTTAATACAATAAATCAAAATGAACGAATCATTATACAAATACATGCGTGTGGGTTTAGTCCACTTTATGGCTTTTCCGGCAACGATCAAAGGTGAAGGTCCTGTGCTTGAAACAATCCGCAAGATAGCAGTGGATGATTATTTCAGTGCAATAGAAATAACCACAATCAAGGATCCTGAAACCCGTTTGGAAGTAAAGAAAATGCTCGAAACCTCTCATATCACGGTAGCTTATGGAGCTCAGCCAAGACTGCTGACCACCGGGATGAATATCAACAGCCTGGTGGAAGAGGAACGCCAGAAAGCACTGGACAATTTGAAGCAGGGGATTGATGAGGCCTATGAAATCGGGGCAGCAAGTTTTGCATTTCTGAGTGGAAATTATGAAGAAAGCAGAAAGGAAGAAGCCTTTCAGGCATTGGTGAAATCAACCAATGAAATTTGTGCCTATGCGAAGAGCAAAGGGGATATGAAGATCGCATTGGAGGTTTTTGATTATGATGTTGACAAAAGGAGCCTGATTGGTCCTGCAGATCTTGCCTTACGTTATGCCAGAGAGATTCGTAAGTCACACGATCATTTCGGTCTGATGGTAGATCTAAGCCATATTCCATTGATTCATGAAACAATTGAAGAATCAATCCTTCCGGTAAAGGACTATATCGTGCATGCTCACATCGGTAATTGCGTGGTGAAGAGCCCGGAGATGGCTGCATATGGAGATGTGCACCCAAGGTTTGGCTTCCCTAACGGAGAGAATGATGTGGATGAAGTGGTGGAATATCTGAAAGTACTTCTGGACATTGGATTCCTTAATACCCAAAACCCACCGGTAGTAAGTTTTGAAATCAAACCCTTTGGTGATGAGGATGCTGATGTGGTGATAGCAAATGCCAAGAGGGTGTTGAATTTGGCCTGGGCAAGGGTTTAGT
>CAZTRY010000027.1:4942-37966 GCA_964616525.1 uncultured Sphingobacterium sp.
GTGGTGATAGCAAATGCCAAGAGGGTGTTGAATTTGGCCTGGGCAAGGGTTTAGTAAGCTTAAAGCAGAAAGTGAAAAAATATTAGAATTGAAATAAGCATGAAGTTAGTTGTATTAGATGGTTATACCTTAAATCCCGGGGATTTAAACTGGGAGGGAATTAAAAAGTTTGGAAATCTGGTGGTGCATGACCGTACACCGGAAAGTCTGATCGTAGAGCGCTGCCAGGGGGCAGAGATTATTTTCACGAACAAGACTCCGCTCAGAGAGGCGGTTCTTTCCCAGCTTCCTGATCTTAAATATATTGGAGTTCTGGCAACAGGATATAATGTAGTGGATGTAGATTATGCTAAAGCCAGGGGCATTGCAGTGGCGAACGTGCCCGGATATGGTACAGCTTCTGTGGTTCAAATGACCTTTGCCTTATTATTGGAATTATGTCAGCATGTACAAAGTCATAGCGATTCGGTTCGTCAGGGTGATTGGGCGGCCTCACCCGATTTCTGTTACTGGAATTACCCCTTAATTGAGCTGGAGGGGAAGACGATTGGAATTATTGGTTTTGGCTGCATAGGTCAGAAGGTGGCGGATATTGCGACTGCATTTGGAATGAATATTATTGGATTCTCAAGAACAAGATCAGATCAATCGCATCGTAAAAATTTTAAATGGGCTGAACTGAATGACTTGCTGAAGGAATCGGATGTGGTTAGTGTTCATTGTCCGCTTTTCCCTGAAACACAGGGGATCATCAATAAGGATAGCTTAAGGCTGATGAAGCGTACAGCATTCTTTCTGAATACTTCCAGAGGCCCGCTGATGGTTGATCAGGATTTGGCAGATGCTTTAAATGAGGGAATCATTGCTGGAGCAGGGATTGATGTACTGTCGGTAGAGCCTCCATCAGCAGACAATCCGCTCTTTAAGGCAAAAAACTGTTTAATTACCCCTCATATTGCATGGGCAACAAAAGAAGCACGTTCCAGATTGATGGGAATTGCAGAAAATAATTTAACTTCATTCCTGAATCAAAAACCTATTAATATTGTAAATAAATAAAACCAAAAATTAAATTATTATGAAAAAGTACTCCCTTTTATTTCTTATCTCGGCTGCCTTATTAAGTTGTAACCCAAAGCAGGAAGATGCTGCAAAGCAGGAAACAGCAGCTGCCGCTGATACTGTGAATATTGAAGCTCGTTTAAAGGAATTGAATATAGAGCTTACAACTCCGAAGCCACCTACAGCAAATTTTGTTAAAACTGTTCGTGTAGGTAACCTGGTGTATACTTCAGGTCATGGTCCTGATCGTGCAGAAGGTGGTCCATTAACCGGCAGAGTTGGTGATGATTTAACACTGGAGCAAGGTCAGGAAGCTGCACGTTTAACCGGTATTTCATTACTTTCAAGTTTAAAAGCAGAAATCGGCGATCTGAGCAAGGTTAAGCGCGTGGTAAAAGTATTGGGAATGGTTCAGTCTACCCCGGAGTTTAAGGATCAGCCAAAAGTGATGAATGCATTTTCTGATATGATGGTTGCTATTTTCGGAGATAAAGGAAAGCATGCCCGTTCTGCAGTTGGTATGAGCGCATTGCCAGGAAATATTGCCATAGAAATTGAAATGATCGTTGAAGTTGAGGATTAACACCTCTTCAAATTCATAAAATTAATGCTGATTTACTTTTCTTTATGATGTAGTAGATCAGCATTAATTTTTTACAGTTGTTTTAGCATTTTAAATTTTTTGACAGAATTAAATAATATGAAACCATCATGATCTTGCCAAAACCCGCAGGGGAATGAATATTAAATCATGATCGTCCGCCCGGCCAAACCGTTCGGACGGGCTTCATTACCATTGAAAAAATAAATAAACGGATGAAAAATTATTTCTTAATAAGCCTGATTGCAGTTACCCTAATTGGCAGCAATTCTGAATCCATAGCACAGGTAAAAGGGGGCTCAAAAGCTGAAGTTATTGATTTCGATAAGCGACTGAAGGACCTCAACATCGTATTAGCAAAGCCAAGTGCACCATTGGCCAGCTATGTAAAGACTCTCCGTGTAGGTAATCTTGTTTATACAGCCGGACATGGCCCTGATAAACCGGATGGGAGCAGACTTACCGGCAGGGTTGGAGACGATCTCACACTGGAACAAGGTCAGGAAGCTGCGCGCTTAACTGCAATTTCATTGCTTTCGAGCTTAAAGGCTGAACTCGGAGATTTGAATAAAGTGAAACGGATTGTAAAGGTTTTGGGAATGGTTCAATGTACCCCCGAGTTCAAAGATCAGCCCAAGGTGATGAATGCATTTTCTGATCTGATGGTACAGGTATTTGGAGAAAAGGGTAAACATACCCGCTCTGCCGTAGGTATGTCAGCACTTCCCGCAAATTGGGCTACGGAAATTGAAATGGTGGTTGAGGTTGAGGATTAATTTTATCTGATTGAATCATCATGCATATTCTGATTGCCCCCAATGCCTTTAAGCATAGTCTGACTGCAAATGAAACTGCTGATGCAATTCAGGAGGGTTTAAAGCGTAGCGGTTTAAGTTTTACTTCTGAATGCTTTCCTATTGCAGATGGCGGGGATGGTACAGGGCATTTAATTGTTGAGAAATGTGGGGGTGTCTGGCATGAGTATGAAGTACACGATCCATTAGGTCGTCCAATTAAAGCTTCGCTGGGTATAACCGATCAGGGTAAAACCGCAGTGATTGAAATGGCGGATGCCTCTGGTATCCGCTTATTAAATCCGGAAGAGAGATTACCTTTAATGGCCTCCTCTTTTGGAACCGGGGAATTAATCCGTTTTGCACTGGACAGACAGGTCGAAAAGATTATTATTGGTCTTGGAGGCTCTGCAACGGTCGATGGCGGGATTGGAATTCTCAGTGCTCTGGGCATTAGATTCAGGGATGCAGATGGGCTTGAATTGGCGGCATTGCCAGTCAATATGTCCCGTTTCCGGCAAATTGATAATTCAGCATTTGATGAGCGGGTTTTTAACTGTAAAATCACAGTTCTGTGTGATGTAGATAATTTTCTGCTGGGTGAACAAGGGTCTGCAGCAGTTTTTGGTCCCCAAAAAGGAGCAAGCCCTGAAGATGTGAAATTTCTAGATCATGCTTTAACCAATTTGTCCGACCTGGCATTTAAGTCGACGGGAATCAAAATGAATGAGATCATTCATGGAGGAGCTGCAGGTGGTATTGCCGCGACTTTGCGGACATTTTTAAATGCTGAAATTATGAATGGCGGGGAACATTTTTTACAAATCACCGATTTTAAAGAAAGTTTGAAGAATGCCAATCTCCTGATAACCGGTGAAGGCAGTCTGGATGAGCAGACTTTGCAGGGAAAGGGACCTTTTGCTGTGGCTAAATATGCAAAGGAAAATGGCATTCCGGTTATCGGACTTGCCGGGAAGGTGCCTCTTATGGATCATCCCGGGATGAATACATATTTTGATCTGCTGCTGGCAATTGGTAATCAGCCCACTGATTTGGAAACTGCGATGAAATACACGGCCTCTAATCTGATCCGAACTTCCATAACAGTTGGAAGGTTCCTTAGGTTGTCAAAAGGCATTTGATTGCATTTTCACCCGGCTTGAATTTTTTGATTCCGGATAAAGTTTAATAATTAAGCATGAAAAATTTCCTGTTTCTTATTCTAGTATTTTCTATTTCAACTGCTTATGCACAAGGCCTGAAACAAAAGATTGAAAATGCTTATAAGACGTTAGAATCTGATCCCCAGATGAAGTATGCGGGCAGCTCCTTAAGCGTCTTGAACGCTGAAACCGGTGATGTGATTTTTTCGTCAAATGGTAATACCGGTCTGGCGAGTGCTTCTACCCTTAAAACAATAAGTTCAGCAAGTGCCTACCATATTTTGGGTAAGGATTTTACCTGGGAAACAACATTAAGCTATTCCGGTACAATTTCTGCGAATGGAACCCTGAACGGGGATCTTATTATCACCGGAGGAGGAGATCCTGCACTTGGAAGTGATCGGTATGAGCAGAGCCGGCCAGATCTGATTTTAAAGAAATGGGCTGATGATTTGACCCGAATTGGGATTAAAAATATTACAGGACAAATTATTGCTGATGACCGTCTGTTTGGCACTGAAACCATGCCCGGGGGCTGGACCTGGCAGGATATGGGAAATTATTATGGTGCCGGTCCATCTTCCTTAACCTGGCGCGAGAATCAATTTGATCTGCATTTTAAACCCGGCAGAGTCGGGGAACCTGCAGAACTTCTGAGAACTGATCCGGAGATGTCATACCTTAAGATTGTGAATGAAGTTAAGACAGGAACACCGGGTACAGGAGATAATGTATATGCGTATTCTGCCCCTTTTTCAACAGTAATTTATCTCAGGGGTACCTATGGAGTTGATCTTAAGAAGGCAATTTCAGCTTCAATTCCCGACCCGGCTTTTGATCTGGCCTATCGATTGCAGAATAAACTAAGACAATCGGATATTCAGGTTGAAAATGGTATTGTTACTGCGAGAATACTTTCAGCAAATAATAAGCCTTTGCTTCCTCAAACAAAAATCATTTCGGTTCATACCTCTCCCCCGCTTCATGAAATTGTTTACTGGTTTAATCAGAAAAGTATCAATCTGTTTGGTGAACACCTGATAAAAACAATCGCCTGGAAAGAAGGGAAAGAAATTACTATCAGTCAGGGTACAGAGATTGTAAAGGATTTCTGGAACAAGAAAATTGGAATAGATCCCGCTTCAATGAATATTTATGATGGAAGTGGTTTATCTCCTGCCAACCGGATTACCACATTGACCATGGCACGAATACTTCAATCCCTGAAGAAAGAAACCTGGTTTGAAAGCTATTACAATAGCATTCCGCAGTATAACAATATGAAAATGAAAAGCGGAACAATCAGTGATGTAATCGCTTATGCCGGATACCATACTTCAGCTTCCGGAACCCCTATGGTATTTTCATTTATGATCAATAATTATAATGGGAGCAGTTCTGCAGTCAGGCAGAAGATGTTCAGGATACTCAATGCCCTTAAGTAGGCCACAATACACGGATTTAATTTGCTTTTGCCACCCTTTTTTTGTATATTAATACAATCAACTCGTTAAAAAGGAGGTTGTTATGAACTTAGTTCAAAAAATTGAGCACTGGGGCGATGTACATCACGCAAAGTGGCTCGACTCAATACGGATAGTTCTTGGACTTTTAATTTTAAGTAAAGGACTTGCTTTTATCAGCGATACTGACGCTCAGAAAGACTGGATCATTCAGAATAGTGTTTTCGGATTTTCGGGTCTGATGGCACTTGCACTGGTACATACAGTTGCTTTTGTCCACCTCGTCGGAGGGGTTCTGATTACTCTGGGGCTTGTGACCCGTTTTGCAGTTGTTATTCAGATTCCTATACTTTTGGGAGCGGTATTTTTCGTGAATCTGACTAAGGGCTTCTCCTCACTTAATTCGGAACTTTGGTTATCGGTACTGGTCTTGATGCTACTTTTTCTCTTCTGGATAGTGGGTTCCGGTCCTTATTCAGTTGATCATTGGTTAAAAGGTTCGAGAGGCAGATAAGCGAACTATAAGATGATCTAATGGTGTTTTTTGAATAATTTTCCTGTCATATTTTTATCCGGAGCGCAATTAGGGATGAAATAGCGTATTTTCGTTTCATGTCTAAAGCCCTAATTATTGGTGCAGGAATAGCTGGCATTGCCGCTGCTATCCGGCTGGCTGTTAAAGGTCATCAGGTTGAGGTTTTTGAGGCCTCTGCACAGGCTGGAGGAAAACTTTCTGAGATCAGGCTTGGGACTTTTCGTTTCGATGCGGGACCGAGTTTGTTTACCATGCCTCAGTATGTGGATGAGCTTTTTCATTTGGCCGGTAAAAATGCACACAATCATTTTTCTTACGTGAAACTGGACACCATTTGTAATTATTTTTATGAAGATGGCACCAGGATCCATGCATTTGCTGATCCTCTAAAGTTTTCGGAGGAAATAGCAGAGAAGACCATTGATTCAGCGGATTCAGTACTGGAATTTTTGAATAAAAGCAGGCTTATTTATGATATAACCAATCCTGTATTCCTGCAAAGATCGCTTCATAAGTTGCGAAGTTATCTGAACTTAGGTACCCTCAAGTCAGTTTTGCGGTTTCCCCAAATTGATGCTTTCCGCTCAATGAATCAAGCCAATGAAGCAAGATTCAGGGATAGCCGAACCATTCGCCTGTTTAACCGCTATGCAACTTATAATGGTTCCAATCCCTATCAGGCCCCTGCTACACTGAATATAATTCCTCATTTTGAACAGCATTTTGGTGCTTATTTTCCGATTGGAGGAATGTACGCCATTGTCAGTTCACTTACAGAACTGGCAATTGAGCTTGGGGTTAAATTTCATTTCAATTCCTATGTTGATGAGATAGAAATCAGAAATAATAAGGTTATAGGTCTTATTTGCGGCGGGAAAAGCCATCCTGCTGATCTGATTATTTCCAATATGGATGTCTGGTATACTTACACCCGCTTAATGAAAGGTATTAAGCCTCCTGAACGCTTGCAAACTCAGGAGCGCAGCAGCTCAGCCCTGATTTTTTACTGGGGTGTAAATGCATCCTTTACTGAACTGAGTTTACATAATATATTTTTTACTGAGGATTATCAGGAAGAATTCAGACAGATTTGGAAGGATAAGAGTATAGGCTCTGATCCAACAGTATATGTTCATATCAGTTCAAAAAGCAATCCACAGGATGCACCGGAAGGTTCCGAAAACTGGTTTACAATGATCAATGTACCTTCGGATACCGGGCAGGATTGGGATGAACTGATTCGGGTTTCGAGGAAAAACATTTTAGAAAAGCTTTCCAGAAATTTGGGTAGAGATATTAGTCAACTGATTACCTGCGAATCTGTTCTGGATCCACGCGGGATCGATTCTAAGACTTTTTCATACCAGGGCTCCTTGTATGGCAGCAGCTCTAACAGTCAGTTTTCTGCTTTTCTAAGGCATGCTAATTTTTCATCCGGTATCAAGGATTTATATTTTGCAGGCGGCAGCGTACATCCCGGGGGTGGAATACCGCTTGCACTGCTTTCGGCAAAAATAGTTGATGGACTGATAAAGTAATATTTTAGAGGTTCTGTCTTTAAATATTCTATGGTTTATAAAAAATTTTATCTTTAAGGATGCTTGAGCCACGCCGGAACAAAATTATTTTTCAATTCTTCTCCTGGTATATCAATAGAATTATTAAATCGGACTTTGAAGAGCTGAAATTTAATCAGACAAAGTTTAATAAAGACAAGTCTATATTATTGCTTGCTAACCATTGTTCCTGGTGGGATGGCTTTTTAATGTTTCAGATCAACCGGCTTTATTTTAAGAAAAATTTTCATGTAATGATTACTGAAGAAAACTATAGAAAGGTGTGGTTTTTAAAATACCTGGGTAGTTTTTCGGTTAGAAAGAATTCTCGTAGTGCAATCGAAACACTGGAATATGCCGGAAAGTTATTAAATGATCCTGAAAATCTAGTGCTGATCTTTCCTCAGGGAAAACTTTATTCAGGCCATGTGGACGAGGTTCAGTTTCAAAAGGGTTTAATCAATCTGATCAATAGCTCAAGCCGCAAATTTCAGTATATTTTTTCTGCCAGTTTTGTCGATTATTTTGAACATCGTAAGCCGCTTATAACCTGCTATCTTCAGGATTGGGAGGGTGCTGAGTTTACCAGTCTGCAGTTGATAAAAAGCGCATATAATAAACATTATGAAATATCGCGGCAGAAACAAACCGCGATTCAAGTATAAGTATGATTCTTATTTACCTGATTTACTTCTTCCTTATACTTAGATTTACAGTAACCCTGTTTAATTTTATTTCTAACCCGAAGCTAACCCATACCGGAAAGAAATACAAGGATCTGGTTTCAATTTTAATCCCGGCAAGGGATGAGGAACCAAATATTTTAGATCTGCTTGAGTCTATCCGGGATCAGGATTATCAGAATTTTGAAGTCATTGTACTGGATGATCATTCTTCTGACCAAACGTTCAAACTCTGTTCTGATTTCTGTAAAATTCACAAAGGCTTTAAAGTAGTCAAGGGCAAAGACCTCCCTAAAGACTGGCTCGGAAAGAATTATGCATGTTCACAGCTTGCCGATCTGGCAAAAGGTGAATACCTTATTTTCCTAGATGCGGATGAAACGATTGCTGATGGGCTGATCAACAATTCCATTCACCGGATGAAACTGAATAAACTCAAGCTGCTCAGTATCTTTACAGATCAGGTGACAGTTACCTGGGGTGAGCGCCTGGTTGTTCCGCTGATGCATTTTCTGTTACTCAATCTTCTTCCTCTCAGACTGGTCAGGTTATCGGGGAATCCTTCATTTTCGGCAGCAAGCGGACAGTTTATGATGTTTGATGCCGATAACTACAGAACAAACCAATGGCATGAACTGGTTAAAGGAAAAGTGGTTGAGGATGTTGAGATTATGAAGCTGACCAAGGTAAATGGCTACAAAGCGGAGGCACTGCTCGCCAACGGATACATTCATTGCCGCATGTACCGTTCATTTTCTGAGGCTGTTGAAGGTTTTAGTAAAAACTTTTTTGCAGGGTTTAACTATAATGTCTTTGGGCTTTTCTTTTACCTGATGCTTGTTGTACTCGGGCCAATGGCAATATTTTACTTTCTTGGTATTGAACTGGTGATGTTTGCCTTATCACTGATTGTGTTAAGCAGAATAATGATTTCATTGCTTTCAGGTCAGAGCGTATGGCGGAATCTTTTACTCCACCCATTTCAATTGTTATGCATGGTTTTTATTTCGGTACAGTCTGTGAAGAAACATTTTACTAAAACTATCCTCTGGAAAGGTAGGACTATAAGAAGCTGAAGATGAACAGAACATTATTTTGCAGTTTGATAATCGTATTATTTCACCTCGTTGGTCTGTATGGCTTTCTGAGTCCGGGGCTTGAAGATCTCTTCATAAAGCTGGTTCCTTTCCATTTATTATTGATGCTGTTGCTGATGGTTCTGACTGTAAATGACAGATCTGCTGATCTTATAAAATTTGTGGCCGGGATCTATTTTGCAGGTTTTTTTATTGAAGTAATTGGGGTGAATACCGGACAGATCTTTGGGAATTATACTTACGGTAGTGCTTTAGGGATTAAATTATGGTCAACTCCGCTGCTTATAGGCGTGAACTGGTTGATCCTGGTTTATTGCGCCGGCGTATTTCTCCAGCAGTTCAATTTTAAAAGCAAATGGTTATTTTCTGCATTGGGTGCAGGTATATTGCTGGGAATGGATTTTTTGATTGAGCCTGTGGCCATACGGTTTGATTATTGGTCCTGGCTTGGTGGCCGCATTCCGCTTCAAAACTACCTGGGATGGTATATCTTTTCTTATATTCTATTTCTGTTTTTTTCAAGCTTGAATTTCAGAAAGGAAAATAGTGCGGCAATTGTGCTTCTTTTTACACAGTTCTGTTTTTTCCTCGCCCTTAATATATGGGCTTTCTGATAAACAATTTCGTATTTTTGTATTAAATCAGCTGAATTTCAGTAATTGAGTAGTAAAATGGAATATAATCTGAAGGTAACGATTGATCAGGATTCAGGGTTCTGTTTTGGAGTAGTTTATGCCATAGATATGGCTGAAGATATTCTGGCAGAAGACGGTTATCTGTATTGTTTAGGCGATATCGTGCATAATGACGAAGAGGTAAATCGTTTAAAGGCAATGGGCCTTAGGATTATTTCTCATGAAGACCTTCTTAACATTAAGAATGAGAAAGTGCTGATCCGTGCTCATGGTGAAGCCCCGGAAACCTATCGTTTGGCTCTTGAGAATAATATTACACTGATTGATGCATCCTGCCCGGTTGTATTAAAGCTTCAGAACCGGGTTAAGAATTCCTATGATAACAATGAAAAGGTTTTGCTTTTTGGTAAACATGGACATGCGGAAGTGATAGGCTTACAGGGCCAGACTAATAATGATGCCCTGGTATTTCAGGATATAGCAGAGCTTGATCAGGTGGATCTCCCAGAAAAATTCACGCTCTATAGCCAGACCACAAAAAGTACCGCGAAGTTTTACGAGATAAAAGATGAATTGATCAGAAGAGGATACGATGTGAAGGCTAATGATACCATTTGCAGGCAGGTTTCAAGTAGGGATGAGGATCTCAGGAAATTTGTTGTAAACTTTGATCATATCGTATTTGTATCCGGAAAAAAGTCTTCTAATGGGAAAGTTTTATTTGACGTTTGTAAGAGTATCAACCCCAATACTTATTTCATATCCAGCGAAGAGGAGTTAACCAGAGAAATGTTCAACCCTGGAGATCGGGTTGGAATTTGTGGTGCAACCTCCACTCCCCTATGGTTGATGCAGCAGGTTAAAGCTGTTCTGGAAGAGTATTGAAAAATTCAATTACGATGTCCAAATATCAGTCAAATACAGGCTTAATCATTGCACTGATCGTAATAGGCTTGTGGGTTCTGAGTATTATAAACCTGATGCAATGGCAGGTAGATCTGCAGAATCCGGTCCTTTATTTAATGATTCTGATTCAGATGCATTTATATACAGGCTTGTTTATTACAGCTCATGATGCAATGCATGGTACAGTGTCTCCGAATCAGTCTCTGAATAATTTTATTGGCCAGGTTTGTACTGCATTATACGCCGGGTTCCCATTCAGCAAATTGTATGATAAACATCATAAACATCACAAACATGTGCATACTGAGCTTGATCCTGATTATCACAAAGGGAACTTTATCAGCTGGTACATTAGTTTTATCAAAGAGTATTTATCCTGGTGGCAGATTGTACTGATGGCTATAATTTATAATGTGCTAAAGCTTTGGATTGCAGAAGTAAATCTCATTTTTTTCTGGGTCTTGCCTTCTCTGCTCAGTACCCTTCAACTGTTTTATTTTGGTACCTGGCTTCCTCATCATGGGGAGCATTCAAATAAACATCAATCCGGAACTCAAAGCAAAAATCACCTTCTTGCTTTCTTTTCCTGTTATTTCTTCGGCTATCATTACGAACACCATGATTCACCCGGAACTCCCTGGTGGAAACTCTGGAAGCTGAAGAATTGATTCCTGAATGTTTTTCTTAAGTCAAATCCATAGATGCATTTTTTATAAATGAATCCTAAGACTATCTTTGACCCTCTTTAGAACTTATATGAGCAAGCAAGGTATTTTATTAGTTAATTTAGGAACTCCTGATAGTCCCTCAACCGCAAATGTTCGCAAATACCTCGATGAATTCCTGATGGATGAGCGGGTAATTGATATAAATCCTGTTACAAGAGCATTGCTGGTTAAGGGTATTATTGTTCCTTTTCGCAGCCCCAAATCTGCTAAATTATATCGGGAGATATGGTCGGATACCACCGGATCGCCATTAATGCATTACAGTCTGCTGCAGAGAGATCACTTGCAACAACGCTTAGGGGATGATTATCATGTCGAGCTCGCGATGCGATATCAAAGCCCTTCTATTGAGAGTGCATTAAATAAATTAAAGGATGCACAGGTCAGCAGCATAAGAGTAATCCCGATGTTTCCCCATTATGCTTCTGCAAGTACTGGTTCAGTTCTTGAAAAAGTAATGGAACTGGTCAGAAAATGGCAAACAATTCCAAATATTTCGTTCATTAACTCCTTTCATGATAATGAACTGATGATCAATGCATTTGTTGAGAATGGCCTGAAGCATAAACCTGAAACCTACGATCATGTTTTATTCAGTTTTCATGGATTGCCCCAGAGGCAGCTTGTTAAGTCAGACCATTCACAAAAGCATTGTCTTAAAGTTGAGAATTGCTGTTCTACTTTGACTGAGAATAATAAATTTTGTTATTCAGCACAATGTCACGACACTGCCCGTTTGATCGCTAAGAAACTTGGCCTTACAAAAGATAAATATTCAGTTTGTTTTCAGTCGCGTTTAGGAAAAGATCCATGGGTTCAGCCTTATACCAGTGTGGTTATAGAGGAATTAGCAAAGAAGGGAGTTAAAAGACTACTCGTATTTTGTCCGGCATTTGTTGCAGATTGCCTTGAAACAGTCTACGAAGTCACCGTCGAATATGGCGATGAATTTAAGACCCTGGGTGGTGAGCATGTACAACTTGTAGAAAGTTTGAACGATCATCCGCTTTGGATTGATGCACTTGTTGGGCTTTCTAAAGGGGAGGCGAATTAAATTTTACCAATATAATTTAGAATAGTCCGGGTGGCACCGGTATGGGTTTTCACATAATTAAGTGCTGACTTTCCGCAGTCATCCCTTTTATCGTCTTTTTGCAGGATTTCCATACATTGCTCTAATTCTTCCTGATTTTTGATGGTAAAAGCAGCTCCGGCAGAAATGAGATCAACAGCCTCATTGAACTTTTGGTAATTTGGCCCAAAAATAACCGGCAAACCAAATGCAGCGGCTTCAAGGGTATTATGTATTCCCACGCCAAATCCTCCACCTATATAGGCGATGTCTCCATACTGATATACTGATGAAAGTAATCCGATATTATCTATGATTAAAATCTGATTATTTGAACTAAGATCTTGATTATCAATACTTTTCGAATGTGTATTGTAGAGTTCAGAGTACCTGATCGAATTTTGGAATAAGTCAGTAAGTTCACTGATTCGTCCGGCGTTCACTTCATGAGGGGCTATAATGAATTTCCATTCAGGAAATGATGAAGCCAATCTAGCAATCAGTTTTTCATCATCAGGCCAGGTACTGCCTCCGATAAACACTTTGTTGGCCTTAGTAAAATCAGCGATAATTTTAATTTCGGCGGTATTAGCGGCATTAAATTCTACTCTGTCGAAGCGTGTATCGCCATTTACAGTAACATTTTTAAATCCAATTTTATTTAGCAGATCACTGCTGTTTTGATCCTGGACAAAAAAATGTGAAACCTTACTCAGCATTTTCCGGTGCAAACTCCCATACCATTTAAAGAACACCTGCTCTTTTCTGAAAATGCCGGAAATGATATAGAGGGGAATATTATGTTGATGTAACTCATCAAAATAATGATACCAGTATTCATATTTTGTAAAGATGGCCCTCTCAGGTTTTAAGATCCGGATAAATTCTCTGGCATTGGTGCTGGTATCTGTCGGGAGATAAAAAACATGATCAGCAAGGGCATAATTCTTTCTGATTTCATATCCGGATGGCGAGAAAAAAGTGATTACAACAGGCAATTCAGGATTATCTGATTTTAACCGCTCAAGGACCGGTCTTCCCTGCTCGAACTCACCCAATGAGGCAAAATGAAACCAGGTATAGTTTTTATTTTTGTCGAGGCTGCTTTCAATTAACGGAATGAGGCCTTTTCTGCCATTAACCCAGGCCGCTGCTTTTTTATTTTTCAGTGAAGCGATCCGGATTAAAAGTGTATATAAATAAATACCTGTATTGTACAAAAAAAGCATTTTGAATATAATTCTTATCTTCGTCGAAGTTAACGTTAAATCTTTTAAATAGCTTCGTAAATAGATGAAACCATCATGATTTATCCAAAACCCTCCGGGAGATGAATATTAAATCATGATCGCTTAGTCACTATTAAAAAGCAATAAATAATCTGATGAAGATAGCAGTAGTTGGTACAGGATATGTAGGCTTAGTAACCGGGACTTGTCTTGCCGAAACAGGAAATACAGTTACCTGTGTGGATATAAACGAGGAAAAAGTTAAAATGATGCAGGCATACAAATTGCCCATCTATGAGCCTGGTCTGGATATACTTTTTCACAGAAACATCGAGCAGGGGAGGTTGAAATTTACGACCGTTCTTGCGGATGCAATTCAGGATGCTCAAATAATATTTCTTGCATTACCCACGCCTCCGGCAGGTGATGGCGCAGCTGACCTGAGTTTTGTTCTCGGTGCGGCGAAAGATATTGCCAAACTGATTAAGGGATATAAGGTTATTGTGACTAAATCAACGGTGCCGGTTGGTACTGCTGATAAGGTGATTAAGGTCTTTAGTGAAAACACTGATGTGGAAGTGGATGTGGTTTCTAATCCTGAATTCTTGCGCGAAGGAGTTGCTGTAGACGATTTCATGAAGCCCGACCGAGTGGTAGTTGGTACCCAAAGTCTCAGAGCACAGAAGCTGATGGCTGAATTATACAGTCCTTATGTTAGACAGGGGAATCCGATTATTTTTATGGATACCCGTTCTTCTGAACTGACAAAATATGCTGCAAATTCCTTTCTGGCAACGAAAATAACCTTCATGAATGAGATCGCTAATTTATGTGAACTGGTAGGTGCAGATGTTGATGCAGTCAGAAAGGGTATTGGATCAGATGATCGTATAGGCAAGCGCTTCTTATTTCCGGGGGTAGGGTATGGAGGAAGTTGTTTTCCGAAAGATGTTCAGGCTTTGGGCAGATCTGCCACTGAAAATAACTATGACTTTAAGATCCTCTCTTCTGTAATGGAGGTGAATGATTCCCAAAGAATAAGGCTTGTCGAAAAAGTCAGAAAGTATTATAATGGAAATATAAAAGGAAAGAAAATTGCTGTTTGGGGACTGGCCTTTAAACCTGAAACGGATGATATCCGTGAGGCACCTGCACTTTATATTATTGAAGAGCTGCTCAGGGATGGGGCTTTGATTACTGCTTTTGACCCTGAGGCTATGGACAATGTGAAAAAGCTGCTTGGGGAGAAGATTTCCTTTGCTGAAAACCAGTATGATGCTTTAAAGGATGCTGATGCTTTATTGATCGTTACAGAATGGTCTGTTTTCAGGACCCCTGATTTTGACAGGATAGCTGAATTAATGAAGACTAAGGTTATTTTTGACGGCCGCAATTTGTATGATCTGCAGAAGATGATTGATTGCGGGTTTTATTACAATAGTATTGGCCGAAAAACTGTGGAATAATGAAACAGCGAAAACGTATTTTAATCACAGGTGCAGCAGGTTTTCTTGGCTCCCATCTCTGCGACAGGTTTATCAAGGAGGATTTTCATGTAATTGCAATGGATAACCTGATCACGGGAGATCTGCGCAATATAGAACATCTGTTTCCTTTGGAAAATTTCGAGTTCTACAATCATGATGTTTCCAAATTTGTACATGTGGCCGGAGACTTGGATTATATTCTTCATTTTGCTTCTCCTGCAAGTCCGATAGATTATTTAAGGATTCCTATCCAAACACTAAAAGTTGGATCATTGGGGATTCATAATTTACTTGGATTAGCCCGGGCAAAGAAATCCAGAATTTTAATTGCATCAACATCGGAAGTTTATGGCGATCCTGCCGTAAATCCGCAACCTGAGGAATACTGGGGGAATGTAAATCCTGTAGGCCCCAGGGGTGTTTACGATGAGGCCAAGCGTTTTCAGGAAGCTATGACCATGGCCTATCATACATTTCATGGCTTAGAAACCCGTATAGTAAGGATATTTAATACCTACGGACCAAGAATGAGATTAAATGATGGCAGAGTATTGCCGGCATTTATCGGCCAGGCTTTACGCGGAGAAGACCTTACTGTATTTGGAGATGGCTCGCAAACGCGCTCTTTTTGTTATGTAGATGACCTGGTTGAAGGGATTTACCGCTTATTATTTTCCGACTATGCTTTGCCGATGAATATTGGTAATCCTGACGAGATCACAATACGTGAATTCGGGGAGGAGATAATCAAACTTACCGGAACTAGTCAAAAATTGGTGTTTAAAGATTTACCTACCGATGATCCTAAGCAACGCAGGCCTGACATTACCAAAGCCAGGACAATTCTGGGTTGGGAACCAAAGGTCAATCGTGCTGAAGGTTTGAAACTTACTTACGAATACTTTAAATCATTGCCAGAACAGGAAATAAAACATAAGGATTTCAGCTACTACAACAACAAATAATGTCAGGCAAAAAAATTTTGGTGACCGGTGGAACCGGATATATAGGCTCTCATACTGTTGTTGAACTGATCAATGCAGGATATGTTCCTGTAATCATTGATAATCTTTCAAATTCAAGTCCGAAGATTATTGATCAGATCATGAAGATCACCGGTACAAGACCTGAATTTTATAACTTCGATCTTTGTGATGAAAAATTAACCCGCGAATTTTTAGAGGAGCATCACGATATCAGCGGAATAATACATTTTGCCGCATTCAAAAGTGTTGGTGAGTCAGAAAGGGAACCACTCAAGTATTATAAAAACAATTTTTATCCGCTGATAAATCTGCTGGATTCCTGCTCAGACCGTAAAATGAATCTCGTATTTTCATCAAGCTGTACAGTTTATGGAGAGCCAGACTTATTGCCGGTAAATGAGCTTGCTCCTGTAAAAAAAGCGGAGTCAACCTATGGAAACACCAAACAGATTGCTGAAGAAATACTGGAGGAGGTATCGGGTGTAAGCGAAAATCTTAAAGTAATCGCTTTGCGCTATTTCAATCCGGTTGGGGCTCATTCAACTGCTCTCATAGGCGAATTGCCAATTGGTGTTCCTCAAAACCTTGTTCCCTTTATTACTCAGGCAGCCATCGGTAAACGCGGTGCCATTACTGTTTTTGGAAATGATTATAATACTTCTGACGGAACCTGTATAAGAGATTATATACATGTGGTTGATCTTGCAAAGGCTCATGTTGCTGCTATTAAGCAGATGGAAAATGTTCAAAATGTTAAGAAATATGATATTTATAACATTGGAACCGGAACCGGATATTCTGTTCTGGAAGTAATACATGCATTTGAATCTGCTACCGGCCAGAAATTAAACTTTACAATTGGCAAACGTAGGGCAGGAGATATTGAAAAGATATATGGTGATGTAAACAAAGCTGAAAAAGAGTTGTTTTGGAAAGCTGAGCTGGGTATTGAGGACATGATGAGCTCTGCCTGGGAGTGGGAGAAGTATATCAGGGAAAATCCATTGTAAAAAGGATTTTATTCTTAGAATCAAATCAAAGATTTTACACCTTAACATAAAATAGATCAGGGTATGAAGAAAATATTGATTACTGGTGGCGCAGGATTTATTGGATCCCATGTAGTGAGGCGATTTGTAGTCAATTATCCTGAATATCAGATTGTTAATTTAGATAAACTGACCTATGCGGGTAATCTTCTTAACCTGAAGGATATCGAAGACAGATCCAATTATAAGTTTATTAAGGGGGATATAGTTGATGCCGGATTTATTGACAAGGTATTTGCAGAAGAGCAAATTGACGCAGTAATTCATCTTGCGGCTGAGTCGCATGTGGACCGGTCTATCAGCAGTCCGATTGAATTTGTAATGACCAATGTAGTTGGTACTGTAAATCTTTTAAATTCTGCCCGTCATCAATGGAAGGATAATTACAAATCTCATCGTTTTTATCATGTTTCAACAGACGAAGTTTATGGCAGTCTGGGGGAAGATGGCCTTTTTACAGAAACAAGTACCTATGATCCGCATAGTCCATATTCTGCATCCAAAGCTAGCTCCGACCATTTTGTAAGGTCTTATCATGATACCTACGGGATCGATGTAGTGATTTCAAATTGCTCCAATAATTATGGTTCATTCCATTTCCCGGAGAAACTAATTCCGCTTTCAATTAATAATATTAAGAATAATAAACCTATCCCGGTTTACGGGCAAGGCGAAAATATACGTGACTGGCTATGGGTTGAAGACCATGCCCGGGCAATAGATATAATCTTTCATAAAGCATCGAGCGGAAGTACTTATAATGTAGGCGGACATAATGAATGGAAGAATATCGACCTGATACGATTGTTATGTAAGATTATGGATGAAAAACTGGGAAGAGAACCGGGTACATCTGCCAATCTGATCACCTTTGTTACTGACCGTGCGGGTCATGATCTTAGGTATGCAATCGACTCATCAAAGCTCCAGAAGGATCTCGACTGGAAACCTAGTTTACAATTTGAAGAAGGATTAGAAAAAACGGTCGACTGGTATTTGCAAAATGAGGAATGGTTACAGAGCGTAACCTCAGGAAGCTACCAGTCTTATTATAATGAGCAATACGGAAAAAGGTAGATTACCCATCTTCTTTGTTCTTTACTCTTTGTTCCTTGCTCCTTCTTACACTACTCGTACCTCAACGACTCCACCGGGTCCATCTTACTTGCCTTCACCGCCGGATAAAGTCCGGAAATCAGCCCAACCCCAATACATAGGGTTAATCCCAGAATCGTCCAGCCCCAGGGCATAATAAATGATCCGCCCATAACCATGGAGAGCAGGTTACCGATCAGAATACCAAGAAATACACCGGTTATCCCTCCCATCAAACAAATAACTATGGCTTCGATAAGAAATTGACGCCTTATTACAACTGGCGTTGCTCCAATTGCCTTTCGGATGCCGATTTCACGTGTTCGTTCAGTTACAGAAACGATCATAATATTCATCAGGGCAATAGCTGCACCGATTAAAGTAATGGCACCGATCACGATACCTCCGATTCTTACAAATTTTAAATTGTCGACGAGAGTTTGAGCAATGGCATCACTTTTTGTGATCTCAAAATTATTGTCATCAGCAACTTTCAGATTACGGATGTTTCTGAAGAGAGAGGTGGCCTCACCAATCGCTGCATCCATCTGAGAGGGGTCATCACTCATGACCGATATGGTATAGGATGGGTTCTGAATCGTCATCACCTGTTTAGCCCTATATAGCGGGATTACACAGATTTTGTCGCCACCAAAACCAACGCTCGATCCTTTCGCTGCCAGAATACCAATGATCCGGAATTTGTTGTTACCAATACTGATGGTTCTGTTAATAGGGTCAACATTTGGGAAAAGACGTGTTTTGATCTCATCGCCGATAATTACCACACTGGTTCCAAATTCTAACTCCGACTGTGAGAAATTTCTGCCCGCAGCGAGTTTATAGCCTGCAGATTGGATATAATTTTCATCCGCCCCAAGCACAGAGATATTTGGGTTGGTTTTTTCATTACCATATTTCACTGTACCGCCAAAGGAGGCAAATACGTTTACAGAAATCATAGCCGGGAATGTGAAACTGCTCTTAAATTCCGTTGCCTGTCTGTAATCTATTGATTTATAACGTTTTGGTCTTTGTCCGCCACCTCCTATACGAATTCCGATACCCCGGTTTCTGATCGTAAATGAATTGGCTCCCATGCTGGAGAAGGTATTATTAAGAGAACCTTCAATGGCGTCGATAGAAGTCAAAATACCCACAAGTGCGGTTAGTCCTATGGCAATGATAATAGCGGTTAGAAATGTCCGAAGCTTGTTACCCTTAACGGATTGCATCGCCACTTTGACATTTTCCGAATAACTCATTTTTGTAGCCATAGTATAAATATAAAAAGTCCTGCTGGTTTGACAGCAGGACTTCATGAAATGTTACAAATTTTTTGTTAAACTGAGAATGAGGTGCCGCAGCCGCAGGTACTGCTGGCATTAGGATTGCTGAAAGTAAATCCACGGGCATTTAATCCATCTTTGAAATCTACTTCCATACCTGCCAGGTATAATCCGTGGGCTTTATGCATAAAAACCCTGATTCCATCAATAAAATACTCCTGATCACCATCTTTCTGCTGATCAAATCCGAGAACATAATTCATACCGGCACATCCACCACCTTCAACACCTAAGCGTAAACCGTATTCTTCACCTAACTCCTGTTGCTGAATGAGTTTTATGATTTCTTTTTTAGCACCATCAGTCAAAGTAACCGGTGCAACAAGATTTGCAGTTTCTGTACTCATAATTCTTTTAAAATCTTATTACAAATATACATGAAATTGCTCACTTTTGTTTTGACCACTGGCATTTTGACCATCTGTTAACAATTGCACAAGCATGAATGAAACTGTTTTTATACTTGATATACTGAAATATGCCCTTGCCGGACTAATTGTGTTCTTTGCAGGATGGTTCGTAATAAAGAACTATTTGAATGAAAGGCTTAATTTTCAGCGGATGGAACTAAAAAGGGCCGGACTCAAACATACCCTGCCGCTCAGACTTCAGGCCTATGAACGAATCGTTTTGTTTCTTGAAAGAATAAATCCTTCAAGTATGCTGATTCGTTTGCATTCACCGGGAATGGGTGCCCGCGAAATGCAGGCATTGATCATTTCAGATATCAGGGCTGAGTATCAGCATAATATTTCGCAGCAGCTCTATGTCAGCGACCGGGCCTGGGCAACCGTTAAGCAGGTAAAGGAAGATACGGTCAGCATGATTAACAGCGCAGTGAACGCATTACCTGAAAATGCTTCGGCCCTCGATCTGAGCAGGGCGGTTCTGAGCCATTTGGCGAATCTGGAAACAGAAAATCCCTATGACCTGGCTTTGACGATAATAAAGGGGGATATGCAGTCTTTATTTTAAAGAAATGAGCCAAAAGAAAATTAAAACGAGTTCCGGAATTGAAATAAAGGAAGTCTATACTGAAACAAAAAGTATTGAACTACCCGGAGAGTTCCCCTTTACCCGTGGTATTCAGAAAGACATGTACCGCGGTAAAATGTGGACAATGCGGCAATATGCCGGTTTTTCTACTGCATCTGAATCTAATAAACGTTATCATTACCTGCTTTCACAAGGTACTACCGGGCTTTCTGTTGCTTTTGATCTTCCAACCCAGATAGGGTACGACTCAGATCATATGATGTCGGAAGGAGAAGTTGGCAAAGTTGGGGTTGCAATTGACTCTTTAGAAGACATGGAAATACTTTTTGATGGTATCGACCTTCAAAAAGTGAGCAGTTCAATGACAATAAATGCTACCGCCCCAATCTTGCTGGCTATGTATATATGTCTGGCAAAAAAGCAGGGCGCAGATTTAAAGCAAATTTCCGGTACCATTCAGAATGATATATTAAAGGAATATGCAGCAAGGGGAACCTATATATATCCACCGAAAGCTTCGATGCGTTTGATTACAGATGTTTTTGAATATTGTAGTTCAGAACTGCCAAAATGGAATACCATTTCAATTTCAGGATATCACATCAGGGAGGCGGGTTCCACAGCAGTCCAGGAGCTGGCATTTACCCTGGCCAATGGAAAGGCCTATCTTCAGGCAGCGATGCAGAAAGGTCTGGATATCGATGTATTTGCAAAGCGCTTATCTTTCTTTTTTAATTGCCATAATAACTTCTTCGAAGAGATTGCAAAATTCAGGGCGGCGCGCAGAATGTGGGCTAAATTGACTCAGAGCCTTGGTGCAAAGGATCCTGCTGCGCAAAAGCTCCGCTTTCATACTCAGACCGGCGGTTCCACCCTGACTGCTCAGCAACCATTAAATAATATAATCAGGGTAAGCAATCAGGCTATGGCAGCTGTGCTGGGTGGTACCCAGTCACTTCATACCAATGGCTTTGATGAGGCTCTTTCATTGCCTACCGAAGCCGCAGCTAAGGTTGCACTCCGCACCCAGCAGATCATTGCATTTGAAAGTGGCGTTACCGACACTGTTGATCCGCTGGCAGGCTCTTACTTTGTTGAAGCACTAACGGATGAGGTTGAAGCGGCAGCATGGAAATATATTGATATTATCGATTCCAAAGGAGGATCAGTTGCAGCTATTGAGCAGGGGTATATTCAGAATGAGATTGCGGCATCTGCCTATCAATACCAGACAGAGATTGAAAGTGGTGAAAGTGTTCTGGTCGGTGTAAATAAATATGTAGATGCAGAAGGAATTAAGCCTGAAGGTTTCAGGGTTGATGACTCTATTCGAAAGATACAGATTGATAAACTGATTAGTCTCAGAGCAGAGCGCGATACATTGGCTGTTGAAAAGTCTCTGCTTAAATTGACTGAAGCTGTAAAGCAAGGTATAAATACGATGCCCTATATCATATCAGCCGTGGAAGCTTATGCTACCCTGGGTGAGATCGCCGACACCTTCAGAAAGGAATTTGGGGAATATTAGAGATCGAATGGGCAATAACCCTGAGGAAGGTTTCAACAGGATTAGTTCCTTTTTTTCTGTTATAACGCTGGATATATTTCATTTTAATTCCGATATTCATGGTATGGAGGGTGCCTGATCCATCAGAATGTGGAAATATTTTTTCGAAGAATAATTGACAACATTTTTGGGGCTAAAACCATAAAAAATTAATGTATTCTTCTGTTTAGCAGAAAGTTAAAACTTATTTCAAAAATTAGTTTTTTAATCCGATTTTTTTCCGAATATTCGATACTCCAAAGAGTTACCAACATTTCTTTCGGCATCAATTGGAAATCAGATTATTAGTAAAATTATATGGAAAAAACTTGTACACATGTATGGAATAATTGCCTCCTGATTATTAAGGATAACATCCCGGCCCAGAGTTTTAAGACCTGGTTCGAGCCGATAAAAGCCTTGCGTCTGGATGGTAATGTGTTAACTATACAGGTGCCGAGTTTGTTCTTTTATGAGTGGCTCGAAGAGCACTATGTTGGCCTGCTGAGAAAGACTGTAAAAAAGCAGTTGGGAGAAGAGGGCAGACTGGAATATAACATCGTTGTTGAAAAGTCTTCCACCAGCATTCCATACACAACCAATATGCCCTCAAATGGGAATGGCGCTGAAGGGAAAAACCAATCGATGCCAATGCCTATTTCCCTGAACAAGGATATCAAAAATCCTTTTGTAATTCCGGGATTAAAAAAATTACAGGTAGATCCTCAGTTAAATCAGAATTATACTTTCGAAAATTTTATTGAAGGGGATTGTAACCGTCTGGCCCGGTCAGCAGGGTATGCAGTTGCCGGAAAGCCGGGAGGTACCTCTTTTAATCCGCTTATGATTTATGGCGGAGTTGGTCTTGGTAAAACCCATCTTGCACAGGCAATCGGTAACGAGATCAAACGCACCCTAACAGATAAACTGGTACTTTACGTTTCCTGCGAAAAGTTTACTCAGCAGTTTGTAGATGCACTAAAGAATAATAACATCAATGATTTTGTGAATTTCTACCAGGCGATGGATGTCCTGATCATGGATGATGTGCATAATTTTGCCGGTAAAGAGAAGACACAAGATATTTTCTTCCATATTTTCAACCATTTGCATCAATCGGGCAAGCAACTGATCATTACTTCAGACAAAGCACCAAAAGATCTTTCGGGATTAGAAGAAAGATTATTATCCCGTTTCAAGTGGGGATTGTCTGCCGATCTTCAGATCCCTGATCTGGAAACTCGTATGGCAATCCTGAACAAAAAGATGTACTCTGATGGAATTGAACTTCCTTCAGAAGTAATTGAATATGTTGCTCATAATATTGATAATAATGTTCGTGAGCTTGAAGGTGCAATGGTTTCCCTGCTGGCACAATCAACCCTGAATAAAAAGGAGATTGACCTGAATCTGGCCAAATCCATGCTTAAGAATTTCATCAAGAATTCAAGCAAAGAGATTTCGATGGAATATATTCAGAAACTCGTTTGTGAGTATTTTGAAGTGCCTATCGAAATGGTCAAATCCAAAACAAGGAAACGTGAGATTGTTCAGGCCCGTCAGATTTCGATGTATCTTGCGAAACTTCATACCAAAACATCCCTTAAATCAATTGGTGCCTTCTTTGGTGGCCGCGATCACTCCACAGTGATTTATGCCTGCCAGACAGTGGATGATTTGATCGATACAGACAAAAAATTCAAAGGCTATGTGGCTGATATTCAGAAGAAACTGAAAATGAGTTAAGTGGTGTTGGTTTAACGATACTTCTGTAATTTATTTAAACCCATACAAATAAATTATGCTACAACCGCCACCTGGATTAATTTCAACCAACTGATTCTCATTATGCCAGGCTGCCTGTGTCCATGAAATACAGCACTGGGTAAAATAAACCTTGCCGGAGGAGGTAGCTTCCGGCGGCTGGTAATTTGATCTGGAACGCGATTTCTTGCCGGAACTACTCCGGAGGAAAGGGCTGAACCATCCTATAACACACAGGCACTGCTTTCCAAAAAGCAAATACTTTGAACCTGATTTTTTTTCTGACTAATCCAAATCGATTGTTTGAACCTTCCTTACGCTAGCTCAGACTAACTGGAGTCTTGCCGATGGATTCCCTGAATGAATATAATATTCAATTTCAGCTAATTAGCCCTAATTCTATCCCTCCATAAAAAAACCATCCTCTATTTATACAATCTCTTTTGGTCCTTGCATTTCTTCACTTAAATCCTTTAATTGCTTATAGTATTTAACTGTAGCAACATTCCGGTGAAAGCATTCCAATCAAAACATCTTGTACTATTAATATTTGCAGGTCTGCTGTTAAATTCCTGCTCTGATTCAGGATATAATGACTATTCCACCTGGGCTACATACGGCGGGACCAAAGATGCCAATCGCTATTCCTCCATTGATCAGATCAATTTAGGGAATGTTGCACAACTAAAGGAAGCCTGGGTTTTTAATACGGGTGATAAAGACACGGCAAACAATCGAAGTGAAATGCAATGCAATCCCATTATTATCGATGGGACTTTATTCCTTACAAGTTCAAAATTAAAGCTTTTTGCACTGGATCCGGCTACAGGGAAGGAAAAATGGGTTTTTGATCCCAATGCAAATGCAGAAGAGAAAATTGGGTTTGGAATCAATCGCGGATTGATGTACTGGGAAGATGAAAAGGGCAATGATAAGCGAATTTTTTATGGTGCTGCCTCGAGACTCTATGCCGTGAATGCAACAGATGGAAGTCCGGTTAAAGAGTTTGGTGCAAACGGTTCAATTGAATTGAAAGAGGGACTCGATATTCCTGAATCACAGGATGGCTCTCTGATCCTGAAAACTCCGGGAGTAATTTTTAAGGATCTTGTGATTATTGGGATGAGTCTTTCGGAGGATGCAGATGCATTGCCCGGGCATGTCAGAGCATTTGATGTGCGGACAGGGAAACGTAAATGGATATTTCATACTATTCCCCAACCCGGCGAATTTGGATATGACAGCTGGGAAGATAAGGATGCCTGGAAAAATATAGGGGGTGCAAATAACTGGACAGGGATGTCGCTCGATGAAGAACGCGGAGTAGTTTATATACCAACCGGCACTGCCTCTCCTGATTTTTACGGGGGAACCCGCAAAGGCTCAAATCTTTTTGCCAATAGTATTATTGCACTTGACGCTGCTACAGGAAAGTATATATGGCATTATCAGGTCGTTCATCATGATCTTTGGGACCGGGATCTTCCTGCAGCGCCTAACCTGGTTACTGTGAATCACAATGGTAAGAAGATAGATGCACTGGCACAGATCACCAAGCAGGGATATGTCTATCTGCTTGACCGAACCAACGGGAAGCCTGTTTTTCCGATTCCTGAAGTTCCTGTTCCTCAGGTGGGAGCTCTGCCCGGAGAAAAGCCATGGCCAACTCAGCCGATACCAACCCTGCCGGAGTCTTTTTCAAGGCAGAAGTTCGGTCCTGAAGATGTGAGTGACCTCAGTCCCGAAACGCATAAGGAATTAATGGAGCGTTATGTCCAGATCAAAAATAGAGCACATTTTAGTCCACCAAGCAAAGAAGGTAACTGGATGTTCCCTGATTTTGGCGGAGGTGGTGAATGGGGTGGTGCTGCTGTTGACATGGAAACAAAGATTCTTTATGTGAATAGTAATGAAGTTCCTTCCACGCAGGTTATGCTTGATGCTCCGCAAACCGAGGGAACAGGAATCACTCCCGGTCGGGCAGTTTATAATAAATATTGCATCAGCTGTCATGGTGCTGAACTAAAAGGTAGTGGAACTGAATATCCATCTCTGCTGAATATCAATAAAAAGTACAATTTGACGCAGATTGGTCAGATTATTCAACAGGGCCGGAACAGAATGCCATCATTTAAACATGTACCTGAATCAGAACGGAAAAATTTGGCCGCATACTTAAGCGGCACTGAAGATGTTTCCAAAGAACAAAATGCTGTTGCTATAAACAAAGTAAACAGGAAGAGTCAGATACCTTATGTCATGAAAGGCTACGACCGCTTCGTGGATAAGGATGGTTATCCCGGGATCAAACCACCATGGGGAACCCTGAATGCCGTGGATCTGAACAGCGGGAAGCTGCTCTGGAAAGTTCCATTGGGAGAATATGCAGAATTGATAAAAAGAGGCATAGGCATTACCGGTTCCCGAAATTATGGCGGACCGGTAGTCACAAAGGGAGGACTGGTATTTATTGCAGCAACACCGGATGAAAAGATCAGAGCATTTGATAAAAATTCAGGGAAAATGCTTTGGGAAGCAAAATTGCCGGCAGCAGGCTTTGCTAGTCCGGCGACTTATAAGATTAATGGCAAACAGTATTTGGTAATTGCCTGTGGTGGAGGAAAACTGGGGGTAAAATCTGGAGACAGTTATGTGGCTTTTGCTTTGCCTGATTAGGAACTTAACCCAAGTTTAAAGAGAGCATAAAATATTCCACTGGTATGCAAGGCCTGTCCAAAGGCATTGCTTAAAACAAGTTCCTTTAATTTTTCAATACTTACCAGCTCAATATCAATCTCCTCGCCCTTGTCCAGTTTTTGTTCAGCAACCCTTTTACCTCCTCTGGCAATAAAACAAAAGGTCTTATTTTTTGCTGTGGCCGGATTAGCATAGAGCTCAGAAAGGAATTCAACTTCCTGAAATTCGTAGCCCGTTTCTTCGAGCAATTCTCTTCTTAGAGCTTGTTCCGGACTTTCATTTTCCTCGATGCATCCACCCGGAAGTTCTAGAACCACCTCTTCTGCCGCATGACGGTATTGCCGCAACAGAATAACCTGATTATCTTCTGTAATCGCAACTGCATTTACCCAATCGGGATACTCAAGAACGTAATAATCAGGGATAATGGTACCATCAGGCATCCTGCAGGTATCTACCCGCAGGGTTGCCCAATTTTTTTGGATGATATATTCAGTTGAGATCTTCTCCCAGTTAAGATGGTTCATGATTTAATTTTTTTAGCTTTCCGCTTTTAGCTTAGAGTTACCAGCTTCCACTTGATCCTCCGCCTCCAAAGCTACCGCCCCCGAATCCGCCAAAGCCACCTCCGCCGCCACCACCAAAACCACCACCACCTCCGGAGAATCCACCGAACCCACCGCCACTATTGCCTCTTCCTAATTGGGAGCCCATTAACAGCCACCAAAACGGACTTGCACTTCCACGGCCACCTATGACTTCACTTCCGCCACCTCCGCCTTTCTTAATCGCAAGAAGTATGACGATGACGATAATAATTACAAAAATAATATCGAACCCACCCTTTTTGCCTTTACGTTTTGGAGTATCATTTTTGTATTCGCCTTTTGTATAGGCTATGATTGCATTTGTACCTGCATCCAGACCTCCGAAATAATTTCCTTCCTTAAAATTCGGTGTTATTTCGTTGGTAATAATCCTTTTGGTAATTGCATCAGGTAAGGCACCTTCCACTCCATAGCCAGTTTGAATGGTAACTTTTCTGTCGCCAAGAGATACAAGTAGTAAAACTCCATTATTGTTTTTTGCCCCTCCTATTCCCCAGCTTTCTGCAAGACGAACGGCATAATCCGCCACATCATAACCTTCAAGAGATTTTATCAGAACAACAGCAACCTGTGTTGAAGTTGAATCGTCAAATGCAACCAGTTTTTGTTCAAGCTGACTGACCTGATCGGCACTAAGAGTCTGTGTATAGTCGTTTACCAGACGATTAGGCTTTTCGGGGAACGTTTGTGCCCCAAGTACTAAACTGAGTAAAGTCAGGACAATCGTTGGGAATATATAGTTGAATTTCATATGAAGCTTGCTTATATTATTGCAATACCATTATTTACCATCACCGTAGGAGATCTCATTTGGTAATTCATTTATATCACCATCTACGTATGGAAAATAAGTTTGAAGTTGTATGCCGGCTAGTTTTACACCCGTAATAATACCAGATGCGAGTTCCCCGTTCTTAAAATGCTTCAACATAGCTTCCTTCGTGCTATCCCAAAAATCATGTGGTACCATCCTGTTTATTCCCGCATCCCCAATAATTGCGAACTGATGATCATTGGTTGCTATGTAAATCAGCACACCATTTCTTTGGGCCGTTTTATCCATTCCAAGTTTATGGAAATAGTTTGCAGCACGATCCAGAACCGGTTCACTGCAGGTTTTCTCCACACAAATGCGGATTTCACCTGAAGTATAGCGCTCTGCAGATTCAACCGCCTCGCTGATAAGCTGTTGCTCTTTTTCAGTAAAAATTGACATAGCCTAAATTTAAATCGCCGGAAATTAATTCCGGCGATCAGTTAAAAATATAAATGCGAAAGGCAGCTTAGAATGCAACCTTAGGAGCTTTATTAGCACCGGCTTCAGCCTGGAAGTATCCTTTAGCCTTGAAACCAAACATACCTGCAGTCAGGTTATTTGGGAACGTTCTGATCGTAGAATTATACTCCTGTGTCACGGTATTGAACTTTTGACGTTCAACAGTGATGCGGTTTTCTGTGCCCTCAAGCTGTGCCTGAAGTTCAAGAAAATTCTGATTTGCTTTTAACTCCGGGTAAGCTTCTACTGTAGCCATTAAACGGCCTAGCGACTGACTTAATCCGCCCTGAGCAGCCTGGAACTGTGCAATTGATTCAGGAGTTAGTTTAGTAGGGTCAACAGTGATTGAGGTTGCTTTTGCACGGGCTTCAATAACCTGAGTTAAAGTCTCTTTCTCAAAATTTGCCGCACCTTTAACAGTAGTCACCAAATTAGGGATAAGATCGATCCTGCGTTGATAAACATTTTCTACCTGAGCCCATTGTGAAGACACCTGTTCATCGAGCTTTACCATACTATTGTATCCGCATGAACTAAATGAAAGCACTGCGAATAATGCAACGATATTCAATACTATTCTTTTCATAATTGATTTTGCTTTTACTGTAATCTATAAATTTACAGTATAGGAATCAAATTTCATACCTTTGTTACATATCCGGGATAATACCCGGCAAAAAATATGATCAGAGAGATTGAATTAGTCCTTCCTCCGGAACATTCAGATGATGCAGATTTTATCAGAGATTTAGCCCGTAAGTCGCTGAATATAAGTCATGAACGAAATATAAAAGTCCAAATTTTAAAACGTTCAATCGATGCCAGAAGCCGTAAAGTAGTTTTTAGGCTTAAGGTAAATGTTTTTATTGATGAGCTTCCTGAACCTGAAATTTTTACCGTTAAATATCAAAATGTCAGCGACAAAAAGCCGGTTTTGATTGTCGGAGCAGGTCCGGCGGGTTTATTTGCTGCTTTACGATGCATTGAACTCGGACTTAAGCCGGTTATTCTCGAACGTGGTAAAGATGTTAAACTAAGAAGGAGAGATCTTGCTTTAATTAACCGGGAGGGTCAGATCGATCCGGATTCAAACTATTGTTTTGGAGAAGGGGGCGCAGGAACCTATTCTGATGGAAAGCTCTATACCCGATCCAACAAGCGCGGGGATGTGCATTATGTGTTAAAGACATTTGTCGCCCATGGTGCAACAGAAGATATTCTAATCGATGCACGTCCGCATATCGGGACCAATAAATTACCCGGGATCATTACATCCATGCGTGAGAGCATTTTAAATGCCGGGGGAGAGATTCATTTTGAATGCCGGATTACAGATCTTTTGATTAGGGCAAAGAAATTGAAGGGAGTACAGGTTGGGGATCAAAAGTTTGAAGCTGATCAGGTAATTCTGGCTACAGGTCATTCGGCAAGAGATATTTATTATTTGCTCGAAAGGCAACAGGTACAGATGGAAGCGAAGCCATTTGCCCTGGGTGTGAGAATTGAACACCCTCAGGAGATCATTGATCAGGCTCAATATCATTGCAGCGATCGGGGACCTTATCTGCCACCATCTTATTACAGTCTGGTGGAACAGGTTGATGGTCGCGGAGTATTTTCCTTTTGTATGTGTCCGGGAGGCATTATAGCGCCATGCTCTACCGATCATAATGAGATTGTGGTGAATGGCTGGTCGCCCTCAAAGAGGAATAATCCCTATGCAAACTCGGGTACTGTAGTGCAAATCAACCTGGAAGATGTTCCGGGTAGTTCATCTGATGCACTGAGTATGCTGAAGTTTCAGGCAGAAATTGAAAAACTGGCCTTTCAGGCTGGAGGAGGCAATCTGGTCGCTCCGGCACAAAGAATGATTGATTTTGTGAATAACAAACTTTCCAAAGATCTACCTTCCAATTCCTATATCCCCGGCACAAAAAGTGCGGATCTGAGGTCAGTACTTCCTGAATTCATTTTTAAACGACTTCAAAAGGCTTTGCCTGCCTTTGGGAAAAAAATGCATGGATATTATACGAATGAAGCGATTCTGGTAGGTGTAGAGTCAAGAACCTCTTCGGCAGTAAGAATACCCCGGGATAAAGAATCTCTGCAGCACCCACAGCTGGAAGGTTTATTCCCTTGCGGAGAAGGAGCGGGTTATGCCGGTGGAATTGTATCGGCAGCGATTGATGGGATGAATTGTGCGGATGCGGTTTATAGTGCAATCAGCCAAACGGAAAAATCATTCTAAATTTGCCAAACCTGCAGTTTTAGAATCGAATAACTTTAAATATACAGATGAAAAAGACTTTGATTTTAGGAGCAAGCACCAACCCTTCGCGATACGCGAATCTTGCAGCCCACCGCCTGGTAGCCCATGGACATCCGATTATTAATGTGGGTTTAAAACCTGGAGAAGTTGCTGGTGTTCCAATTGAAATGCCTGAGCAGATTCATACTGATTTGGACACCATTACTTTATACCTCGGTCCGCAGAATCAGCCGGAGTACTATGATTACATCATAAAATCAAAACCCAGACGCCTTATTTTTAATCCCGGCACCGAAAACCCCGAACTGGAGGAACTGGCAGAAGCTAATGGGATAGAAACAACAGAGGCCTGTACTTTGGTTTTACTTTCTACCGGGCAATACTAATATAATCTGAGCAAATATCTGAAGGTCAAAATTTAACCACATAGGTTGACTCCTCCTAACTTTTAATTTACTTTTTTGGGGCTACCGGGTACACTGTTTTTTAAAAAAAAATTTTGATCAATCGACCCAGAAAGGGTCGTATGTTTATAGAAACATCATAAAATCTAAATACCCGACCCCGAAGGCGGTCGCATGTGATTATTCCTAATACATACGATTACCTTCGGGATCGAAACTTCCGTGACATCGAAATTCTATAAATATTTGACTCCTTTTGAGTCATTATACAATTTATAAGTGCAAGAGATTAAGATGAGAGTACCCGGCAACTGAGGTAGGCAGGTGTATTTAAACTTTAGGTCGAGTTTACTTTAAATGCCTATGTTGAATCGAAGCTTTAAGGCTATCTGTCTTTATAAAGAACCTAACAGCTATGAACTAACTATGTCTCTATGTGGTTTATAAATTTCGCCCTATTTCAGATCAATAAAGTGCCATTATTTGAATACACTAAACCACATTCGGATTAGTAATCCTGATCTCTTTCGGAAAATAATTATTCAGACGATTATCCAGAATCTTCGCCCATCCCAACGCATGACCTTCAAAACACATTAATGCCCAGCCACGGATTTCTGATTCAATTTTGAGTTCATCCCGTTTAAGGTAAGCAATGGATTGTTCCCGGGTCAGGTTGAGTTCTGGTACTACAGAACCGACTAAGAGGCTAATTGCAAATTCATGATTCGGCACCAGGTCTTTACCCATAATCTTTCCGATTCTGATCCCTGATTTTTTCAAATAGAGATTGGATTGTAAATATTGCAAATCTGCTTCATGCCGGACCGGGATTGCAAAATATTCATCATTCAGATTGACTATTTTAATATCTTCTGCAGGGTTAAGCCATCTTCTGATCAGATCCTCACTTTTTGGGTTGACAGAATTTTCCTTTGCTCTTTTGATGTGCGGTGAGGCAGTTAATTCGTTTTTCTGGAAGGCAGCAATAAAAAATCCTTCTCCTTTAACCCGGTGAGGATAGAAACGGTAGCCAAAGCATTTATGCAGATCCGACCTGGTTTCAAGAATGCCCCATTCAGTCTTTATTGGTATTTGAATTGGCGAAAGATCAAATTCTTCACATAACCAGTCTGTTATTTCTTCGTTTTCCTGTTTCGAATAAGAACAGGTCGAATAGATTAAGGTTCCGTTTTGCTTTAATGCGGGATAAACATCAGCCAGTATCCGCTTCTGCCTTTGACTGCATAAGTCTACGGCATTCTCCGACCATTCATTTATCGCTGCAGGGTCTTTTCTGAACATTCCTGAGCCTGAGCAGGGTGCATCTGCAACGATAACATCGAAATAACCCTCCAGTCGTTTAAAGTCTTTAGGGTCATTATTACTCACATACGTATTTTCCGGCCCCCATTTGCTCAGGTTGTCACATAGTACAGGTACGCGGGTTTTGATTATTTCATTGGCAAGGAGTAAGCTGTTCTTATTCAGAAGTGAACTGATTAATGTGCTTTTCCCACCGGGGGCAGCACAGAGGTCGAGCACTCTCAGGCTTTCTGTAAGATCAACCGTATGTTTTAACACCTGCTCCAGAAACATAGAAGATGCTTCCTGTACATAGTAGCATCCTGCATGAAACAGTGGATCGGCGGTAAAAGAAGGTCTTTCTTTTAAATACCTTCCGTTTTCGCACCAGGGCACCAGCTCTTCAGAATTAAATAAGTTCGAAGGTTTAAAAGGGTTTATTCTAATAGAGGTAAGCTGTTCGCCATTTTCGTGGGATGAGATAAACTCCTCTTCTTCAATATTATATTGTTCTATTAGGGATCGTATTAATGCCGGTGGAAGTTTGCTGCTCATAATTAAGGTAAAAATACAGGAATACTTGATAAGGGATGGTATTCAATAAGCTTAAAATCTTTTTCCCATTAGTTTCCAGCGACTTAAGCGATTTCCGGCAAATAATTCTGGCAA
>CAZTRY010000028.1:0-36529 GCA_964616525.1 uncultured Sphingobacterium sp.
GGCTTGACCCGTTGTCATTGCGGGCTTGACCCGTTGTCATTGCGGGCTTGACCCGCAACGCAACCGTTTACTCATTAACCATAATTCTAAAATTATGAATCCATAATTTTAATTATGGCCCAATATTTCGTTTACATGTTAAGCAATTCATCAAATTCTGTATTATACATTGGTGTGACTAACAATCTGAGCAGGAGGATTATTGAACATAAGGAGAAGCAAAATATTGGCTTTACATCTAAGAATAATTGCAATAAGCTGGTATGGTTTGAGGTGTATACTGATATCAGGGTAGCAATCCGCAGGGAAAAACAATTAAAAAACTGGCATAGGAGCTGGAAAAATGAACTTATCCAAAAATCTAATCCCGAATGGAAGGAATTATTCCCTGATTAGGATTCTGAAATAAAATATAAAATTATTTATTTCATATTTTGATCCCTTTGTCCTTGCATACTTAATACCTCTAAACTTATAACAGGATAATTCTAAAGCCTGCAAACTTGTCATTGCAGACTTGATTACTTGTCATTGCGGGCTTGATCCGCAACGGAACAAACCTCAACCCCTGTGTCCATTTTAGGCGGACTAAGGTATGGGATATCCAGATTCAATCCCCTGAGCACAAACCAAACCCCTAGTCCAAGCATCAGAAAAGGGATGGTCTTATTGATTCTTCGGCGAAATACCGGACCGGCAAACCCCGTACTGACCATAGCAGCCATCATCAGGGGTAGTGTGCCAATTCCAAACCAGAACATGTATTGGGCTGAAGCAAAGACACTTCCGGTATTTAATGCGCCAGCCATAGCCAGATAGACAAATCCGCAGGGTAAAAAACCATTCAATACACCAACTATCAGGTGCCCTGCCTTATGTCTTAGAGCATATCCAAGAAGTTTGTTGAATGATTGTATTAAGCCTGAAAACCAAATTCCATTACCTATAGAAAGTTTGAGGATTCTGGATGTTGCAGCAAGAATGATAAAAAGGCCGGTTAACACGCTGATTGTCTGTTGCATTCCTGCTAACCACAATTGTTGTCCGGCAAGCCCGATGAGTACACCCAGCAAGGTGTATGTTAAGGTCCGGCCCAGATTATAGATCAGCTTATCAAAGATTATCAGCCAGCGCTGCTGATGAATGCTTGGAACTGCAAAGGCCAGAGGACCACACATCCCGATACAATGGATGCTACCGAATAGACCGGTAAAAAATGCAAGTTCGTTATAGTTCATTTACTCTCAATTCGGTTTTGTACTAAGTATTTGAATATCAATTAATTGTAATATTTTTATCATACAAATAAGATTTTCCATTACTTTTCCATTCGAGCGAAACTTTCCAGTGTCCCTTTCTGAAACTTTCAAGCGGGAATACTACCTGATTACCTGCTCCTGAATTAATATTCATAATACTGTCTTTTGTATTATCTGAAGGATGTAGAAACCGAATACTTCCAATCGCCGGGCTTTTGAAAATGATAGTCATCTGGCCATTAATACTAATATCAGGCTCAGCCTTGTCTTCAATGAGCTGAGTCTTACGAACATAATCTTTATCATATTCAATACCTTTTTGATAGTAATTGGTATCCACAAGGTCATCTGAATCGCTTCGGATCATCAACACTGCCAGCGTGATGATAAATGACATAAATAAAGCCATTCCTATTACAAGTTTTGTTCCCCAGTTCATCTTTATTCGCTTGGTGGTGCTATGAAATTTGTTTTAATTTTATCAACTAATTTACCTTCAGACCAAATTTCTAAACCAATCTCTGATTTGTATTTTCTGACACTTTTTTGAGGTTTTAAGACAAAAAAGGTAACTTTTACACTGCTTCCTTTTTTAATCACATCTTCTTCCCGGATATATTGAATTCTTGTTTCAGGATCAACTGGTCTCATCTCAAATTTAACCATTTTTGTGGTCTTGTTAACCAGTTCAGCATTATATAAATTACTTACTACGCCATTATCCCTTAACTGGTAGAGTGTTCCTCCGGCACGCAGAACAGTTGTTTCGATATCATTTCTTCTAATGAGCATGAAACTCAGTACAGAGAATAAAATCAATAATACAATGGAATATGCATATACTTTCTGACTAAGCTTAAACGGAGATTTGGTTTTGATCTGATCTTCCGACATAAAACCAATGAGTCGTTTCGGACGATTTATCTTTTCCATAACCATGTCACAAGCATCAATACAGGCTGTACAGTTGATACATTCAAGCTGGGTACCATTACGAATGTCTATTCCTGTTGGGCAAACATGAACACAAACCTTACAATCAATGCAATCACCTAAATGCTCCTGTTCGGTGTTCTTAAGTTTTTTGCCTCTTGGCTCGCCCCGTTCATAGTCATAGGCTACTATTATGCTTTGGTTATCAAGTAGTACCCCTTGAAGTCTTCCGTAAGGGCAGATTACCGTACAAACCAGCTCTCTTAAGTAGGAAAAGACAATATAAAAGACCATTGTAAAAATCAGAATAGAGATAAATCCGCTGAGATGCTGCCCCAGAGGCTCTGACATAATCTTTATCAGCTCATCTGAACCTATAATATAGGCCAGGAAAATATTGGAAATCAAAAATGAAATAAAAATAAAAATAGAATGCTTGGCAGTTTTTTTAGCAACTTTTTCAAAACTTAGAGGAGCCTGATTCAGTTTTTGCTGATGTATCCAGTCTCCTTCAATCCAGTTTTCAATTTTTCGGAACACCATCTCCATAAAGATGGTTTGAGGACATGCCCAGCCACACCATACCCTGCCAAAGATGGCGGTAAACATGACGATGAAAACCATGAAGGTTAGAAGGGCCAAAACGAACAGATAGAAATCCTGAGGCCAGAAGATGATTCCAAAAAAGACGAATTTTCGTTCAATAACATTTAAAAGAATCATCTGTTCGCCATTGATTTTTATAAAAGGAGAGCTGAACAGAAGTGCCAGAAGCACATAACTGACAATGTCCCGATATTTGTATAGTTTACCTTTGATGATTTGAGGATACATCCATTTTCTCTTATTTCCTGTATCTGTAATGGATGGAATATGATCTCTGAAATTTTGTGGTTCAGCCATTTTTTTTAATTAATTTGAATCTGAAACAGGCAATAGACGTTACAAAATAGGGTTTTTGATGTTGCCCGTGTCTTTTTAATTACAGCGTAAAAATTGGATTAATATTGTTCGCAGAGTATGACTTAGATCATTTTAATAGATAACTGCTATCATTAATACAATGCAGCAAAGCATGCACTTTAGTATTTGAGATTTCTGTTCTGTAAATTTATCTAGATTCACTAAAAGAAGCCTGAATATTGAACAAAATAATTGATGATTATGAAGGATTATATTCTCAGACTTAAAGAGGTCACAATTGCTGATGCGGAGGAGGTTGGAGCAAAAAATGCTTTCTTGGGTGAGATATTTACACATAAAGCACTTAGAACTATACTGGTGCCTGATGGTTTCGTGATTACGGCTTCAGCTTATCGTCATTTTATAGAATATAATAAACTTGACGGAGTACATAATCAGTTAATTTCAGAGATAGATAAATCGAATCCTTTAAGTATTACTGAAGTGGCCAGGCAGGCAAGAGAATTGATTCTGGGTGCCAGAATACCAGGGGATTTATATGACAGGATATTACTGGCCTATCAGGAACTTATAAAGGACACTGATTGCGGACTGGCAGTCAGAAGCAGTGCTGTTGAGTATAATTCATCATCAATCAGGACTAAGGATAAATATGACACTTTTCTAAATATAAAAGGAGAGAAGGAACTTTTCATTTCCGTGAAAAAATGCTTTGCCTCACTGTACTCTGAACTCGCACTGATTGATGAACCTGACCAGAAGGATAGAGCGATTTCTGTTGGTGTGCAGAAGATGATCCGGTCGGATCAGGCTTGCTCGGGGTACGCTTACACTTCTGATCCTCAAAGCGGTTTTTCTGATGTTATTCATGTTTCAGGAATTTGGGGAACAGGATTTAAAAATTCTGCCCAGCTACTCATTCAGGATGAGTTTATTGTCTACAAGCCAAACCTTAATATGGGTGTTAATTCTATCATACAGAAGAAACTTGGAACAAAGAGCCACATGATGGTCTATCAGGATATTGGAGATACCACCAGTCTGATCGAAAAGGAAACAAGCCCCGGACTTCGTGGTAAATTTATTCTGAATGATGAGGAAATTCTTACTATTGCAAATTGGGGTATAATTCTTGAGAACTATTATGATAGTCCGGTGAGTATGGAATGGGCAAAGGATAGTTCCAGTCAGGACCTGTTTTTGCTACAGGCAAAACCTGAAAGCTTCAAAAAATTAAAGTCATATTAAGTTTAGCATGATTAAATCAGAAATAAAATTCCTTGGTGGCCCTCAATCCCGTAGAAAAGAACTGTTGTTCACGTTAGATATATTCGCTCAGTTTATCAAAGGCTTCAGGGCGCTTCATTTTATTGGACCCTGTATTACCGTTTTCGGATCAGCCAGGTTTAAAGAAGATCATGAATTTTATAAACTGACCAGAAAAGCTTCTGCAGAATTTGCCAAACTTGGATTTACGATTATGACAGGTGGCGGACCGGGGATAATGGAAGCTGCAAATCGTGGAGCTAAAGATGTTGGTGGACGTTCAGTTGGCTGTAATATTCAGCTTCCTAAAGAACAGGGGGTTAACCCTTATTGTGATAAATGGGTTGAAATAAAACATTTTTTTGTTCGGAAAGTGATGCTTATTAAATACTCCTTTGCTTTTGTGGTGATGCCTGGAGGCTTTGGAACTCTGGATGAGTATTTTGAAGCGATTACCCTTATTCAAACAAAAAAGATCCGGAATTTTCCGGTGATTATATTTTGTAAGGAATTTCATCAAAAATTAATTGAACACAATCAGATGATGAAGGAGATGGGAACGATTTCTGATTCGGATATGGAGCTTTTTCTGGTGACAGATTCGATAGAAGAAGCGGTAGAACTAATAAAAGAAAATAGTATTAAACGATATGGGTTGAAACCAGAGGAAAATATCCGGCCATTTGGATGGTTATTTGAATCAAGGTTCAGATTCTAATTGTTTTGTGTATTAATAATTAGTCATCTGTTTTTACCAAATTGTTTAGTTTAACTATCAAAAAATGAAGCAAATGATCAGTTTAAGCAGATATGGATTAAGGCAGCTATTGTTTAGCTTTTTGTTCCTGTTTTCAAGCCTGTTGGTTTTAGGTCAACAGCAAACCTATGTTTATCATTCTGGTGAGATTGAGGTAAGTGGCTATACCAATAATTATAACTGGAAAATGAAGACAGATAGTGTGGATTGCAAAGCCCTGATTACACTTCAAAACAGGCAATTAAAGGCAATCAATAATTTATATTTCACTGTTCCGGTACAAAAATTAAGCAGCCCGAATACCTATATGGATCGGATTGCTCACAGAACACTGAAATCCTATCCATTTGATAAAATTTATTTTAAATATGTAAAATCTGAGATTCAGCCATGGGATGACAAGGATCAATATCTGGTTAAAGCCACAGGGAACTTAACTATTGCCGGAGTTACTCAGGCAATTAAAATGGATCTTATTGCCACTGTCATAAAAGATGGTACCATAAACTTCGCAGGAACTCATAAACTGAAACTCAGCACCTACCAGGTAGTGCCGAAAAAGACGCTGATGGGCACATTGAACACCAGTGATGATGTGACTGTTAACTTCGTGATAGGAGTCAAACCCCTGATGTTGTCTTCAGTAACCGGCAGGTAAGTTTTTTATTCGCAAAAAAGATAATTCAATCAGAATAAATATTAACAGATCAGACCCATGAATTTTAATACCCCTGCATACCTGTTTTTGTATCTGATGATTTCACTTCTTCCTTTTCAGGGATGTGGTCAGGACAGGAAAGATATGGCAAAAAGTCCCATAGATTCCTTAAGGAACAGGGATCTGAATGAATGGAGCAAAAGTATTCGGGGCAGTTTCAGTCCTCAGGCAAATTCTAAATTTGACAGCCTGGAGATTGCTGTTTTTTTTAAGCAATATCCTGCCTTAAAAAAGTATGAAAAGCAAATAGGTACTTTTTACAGTCACAGAGATATGGCCTTTGCCTGGTTTGACAAGGGTGGTTTGATTGAACATGCTTTAAGTCTCACTGACCGGATCCGGAACCTGCAGTATGACGTTGTGAATCAGGAATTGCCTTATATAAAAGTACTGGATTCCCTGATTTATGAAGGCAGCCTTGAGAAAGCATCTGAGGAAACTATTTTAAATCTGGAACTGATGCTGACAGCCCAGTATTTTGCTTTCGCTGATATTGTTTGGGATGGAATGGACGCAAGTATTTCCAAAAAGATGGATTGGAATCTGCCCAGAAAAAGAGTTTCGTATGAAGAATTTCTCGATAATATACTCGTGACTGCCCCTGAGCAAATAAAGGATCTTAAGCGGCCTGTGAACAGACAGTACGGACTTTTGAGAAGATTCCTTCAGAATTACAGTGAACTTGAGGAGAAAGGTAAATGGTTCGAAATTAGGAGCATTAACAAGTCATTAAGGCATGGAGATAGCTCGGATGTTATAATCCAGATAAAACAAAGACTTCGTGATCTCGGCGATCTGAAAGTTAATGATGGAGGCAGAATCTATGATTCAGAGCTTTTGAAAGCAATAAAGGGCTTTCAGCAAAGACATGGCTTGAATGATGATGGGATAATTGGAAAGACAACCATAGCAGAGATGAATGTGCCCTATAAACAAAGAATCAGGCAATTGATGGTCAATATGGAACGAAGCCGCTGGGTACCGGTCAGTCTTAACAGTGATTTTCTGGTTGTTAATATTCCTGAGTTTAAATTGCATGTTAACAGTGGTGATAAATTGTTGTGGAGCTGCAATATTGTGGTCGGTAAACCGATCCATAAAACAGCAATCTTCAGTGGTGAACTTAAATATATCGTCTTTAGTCCTTACTGGAATGTTCCCAAAAGTATTGTCATAAATGAAGTTTTGAAGGATATGCGGCGTGACCGAAATTATCTGGAAAAGCATCACATGGAGGTCACAGGTTACCGGGATGGAATACCTGAGATCAGGCAGAAGCCAGGACCCGACAATTCATTGGGTCTTGTGAAGTTCCTCTTCCCGAACAGCTATAACATGTACCTGCATGATACACCGGCAAAGTCATTGTTTAATGAAAGCAGTAGAGCCTTCAGCCATGGTTGTATGCGAATTCAGGAGCCATTCAAGCTTGCTCAGTTCCTTCTGAAAAATGATCCCGCCTGGGATGATGATAAGATTAATGCTGCCATGAATGCTGGTGAAGAGCGAACAGTTACCCTTAGTCAAAGAGTGCCTGTTTTTATCGTTTATTTTACAGCCTTTGTCGACAGGGACGGAAAAATCAATTTCAGGAAGGATATCTATGAATGGGATGATCGCCTGGCAGAAATGATGATGACAAAATAGTTCCGTGCTTCCATAAATTTTGCTGAGTTTAATGAATATTGTCAGGATTTATACATCTGATTCCTGTAGCGTTTTTTACTGAATTTTCGTCCTATTGAATATAACTCTCTGTATTCAGATTGCCAGAATCCCTGCAATGATTTAAATAAACTGAGTTCATATTGCCATGATTTTTAATGATAAAAAGTTTCTTCTTGTTTTATTTTCTGGTTTTATAATTTTTTGGGCTTCCTGCAAAAAGGCAAAGTTTATTGAACCTGAACCAATTAATGAGAGCAAGGTCCTTTCTAATAAATTCACTGAACCCCTTGTTTTGAGTCAGCCGGGTACAAAACTCTTTCTGGACCTTAACAGGGACGGAAAAGATGATCTTGCCATCAGAATGACAGTTCTTTCTGAAAATCTGATGACTAATATTTTTATTTTGCAGAGCCATTGAACGGAAATGTGCAGGTCGTTGTAAGTGGCCTTCTGGATGCTTATGCATTTCCGTCAAATGAAGAAATATTTGATATCATAAATCCAGGAAATTCAAGGCGATGGTCAGGAAGCAATGGGATACTTCTGGAGAAGTACGTATATCAATCGGATATACAAAGAATGGGGATGTTTAATGGCAGCCGTAAATTATACCTTGGAGTTCGAATTAAAAATGGTCTTAACTTTCATTATGGATGGGTTGAAGTCAGGCATGAAGAACGATTGGATAGTGATAAGATCGTGATTCCGGCGACAGGGCTATATAAATTGTCTGAACAAGCGATTAAAGCCGGAGCTTTCTGATAATTATTGAAAGGTATTATCAATTCAAAAAGGGGTAGTTTTTTATTGAGACCTTATTTCGATACTCAAATAATTCCTTTATTTTTCCGAAAAAATTCGATGGCAAGAAGCTTTCATTTTAGAGTCAGGAAGTTACATCGCTATCTGGGAGTGATTCTTGGAATTCAGTTTTTATTTTGGACAGTTGGGGGAATCTACTTTAGCTGGAGTAATATGGATGAAATCCATGGCGACCTAAACAGGAATCCTTTAGAAATGATCCCTGTAAATTCGGAACTTATTTCTCCATCATTAATTCTAAAGCAGTTAAGTGAAAGGGCAGAATTCGACTCTGTCAAGGAGCTTAAGCTGATAGGGATTCTTGGAAAACCATTTTATCAGATCCATTACTTTCCGGATGCATCAGCAACTACTGATCATTCAGCACATGCCGGGATAAAAAAACCTGCTGTTCAACTTGCTGATGCGTTTAGTGGAGTTTTACGTGGCCCCTTGACAGAGTCAGAAGCGGTTGAAATTGCCAAATCTGCATTTAATGGGAATTCAAAGGTTACTGAGGTGAAGATGCTGAGGGAAACTTCTTCTCATCATGAGTATAGATCAAATCCTCTGCCTGCATTTGCCATCAGCTTCGATCATCCTTCGCGAACAACTGTTTTCATTTCTGCAGAATTAGGAACTATTCAAAAGATCAGAAATCAGAAATGGCGGATTTTTGATTTTCTGTGGATGATGCACACGATGGATTATGAAGGTCGTGATAATTTCGGAAATCTCCTGCTCAGGATATTTTCAATATTCGGATTATTAACGATTGCTTCCGGTTTTATTTTATTCTATCTCAGTTCTGGGGTGCTTAGAAGGAAGAAAAAACTTACGGGAAAATATAATTAACCACATAGGAACATAGGATTTATAGCTGCTATTTTTCTTTAAAGATACAAAGCTCTTGAAGCTTCGATTCAATCTAAAGCAGCTAAAAACTATGTCTAATTTAATTCAAAATATTAATCAAGCTATGTGGTTAATATTGATTGTCTTTATATGTTGATTTCACGTTAAAATAAAAAAAACCGGATTCCATAGGAATCCGGTTTTCAACAAATTATATAGGTTAGTCTATAATTTTACACCTTGTGGGGCTTTTGCATTTGGTGGATTTGAGCCCTGGAGACTCAGGATAAAGTTCGATACATCTGAGGTTTGTTTAGGTGTTAACGTTTTCTCCCATGATATCATCCCTTTTTCAGGCACACCATATTTAATGGTCTTGAAGATTGCATTCACGGTTCCACCATGAATCCATGAATCATCAGTCAGGTTTGGACCTACAGTACCTTCACCTAGTGCTCCGTGGCAGGCAATACAATTCTGTGTATAGACTGCTTTACCGGCAGCAATAATGGCGGCATCTGTACTCGCTTTAACACTGTTTTCGTCTATGGCTTCGCCTGATTTTGCAAGAACTGACGCTTTCTCAACCTCTGCTGCCTTCATTTCGATGGCATATTCTTCATCCTGAAGCGGACTCCATTCAAAAACATGATAATTAAGGAGGTAAACTACCGCAAAAATGATGGTAGCGTAAAATAAACCCATAAACCAGGCGGGTGTTGGATTGTCGAGTTCAACAATGCCATCGAATTCATGATCTATCATGATATCCTTTTCTTCCGAAATAGGTCTCAGACCCATTAGCTTTGACCAGATACTTTGTCTGGTTTTTTCTGAGGCTTCCCATTCTGAATATTCCATCATACGTGCAGGTTCTTCAACCGGTAGCAGTGCAGGATTCTTGATCTCATTGGCCATAACCTTTACAGTTTTGAGCAATACCAGAGAAACTATCAGGAAAAGGAGCGCAATCAGAAATAATATCACAACTACTTCTGAAAAAGTATTTCCTGCGTTTCCACCAGCAGATTGCTCAGCAGCCCATAATTGGCCGGCAGATAACAGGATTGCGATTGTGTAAATCAAACGTTTCATAATTCTATGCATTATCTTCATTTAAAGGGAGCTCACTCATATAACTAATGTGTTTTTTATTCATCGTGAAAAGCATTACAGTAACCACAAGAAAAAACACTAAAAATATTCCGAGCGAGGTGATCAGATAGACATCTGCGCCCATTGATTTATCTATAAATTGTTTGAACATATCTTTTAAATTAAGTATTGATTGTGTTTTGTCAATTAATTGGAACCTGCACCGCCTGCCTTAATATCTGTACCAAGCCTTTGCAGATAAGCAATGATCGCTATGATCTCTTTATCGCTTTGAACCTTGATATTGTCTATTGCCAGGTTAGCAGCAATTGCATCTGCCTGTGCCTTGAGGTCTGCATTTGCTTTCAGTTCATAACCTTCCTCATAAGGTACTCCCAGAGTACGCATGGCATTGATCTTAGCAACTGTAGTCGAGGTATCCAGAGTCTGGTCAATCAGCCATGGATAAGGAGGCATGATGCTTCCCGGCGACATGGTTGTAGGATCCATCAGGTGGTTGAACTGCCATGCATTTGAGTATTTGCCTCCCTGCCTGTGTAAATCTGGACCGGTACGCTTAGAGCCCCATAAGAACGGATGATCATATACAAATTCACCAGCTTTACTGTATTCACCATATCGTTCAGTTTCTGAACGGAATGGCCTTACCATTTGTGAGTGACAGCTTACGCAACCTTCGCGGATATAGATATCCCTTCCCTGTAATTCAAGCGGACTATAAGGTTTTACGCTTGCAATGGTAGGGATATTGGATTGGATCATAAAGGTTGGCATCATTTCTACCATACCCCCAATCAGAATCACAATCAGTGATAGTACCAGGAAATACATAGGTTTGCGTTCGAGTGAACGGTGCCAGGTTTTTTCACCGGTACCGGGAGTGAAGGCTGGTGCCAATGCCATTGCTTCGGCCGGTTCATCAGCAACAAGTTGTCCGCTGGCAGCTGTTTTAATCAGGTTATAGCACATTACTATAACTCCGGTTAGGTATAGTACACCTCCAATTGCTCTGAACATGTGCATGGGCAGGAGCTGTAAGGTAGTTTCCAGGAAGTTAGGGTATTTTAGTAAACCTTCAGGGGTAAACTCTTTCCACATCAGTCCTTGTAAAAATCCTGACAGATACATAGGAATGGCATAAAAGAGGATACCTAAGGTGCCTATCCAGAAGTGGAATGCAACCAGTTTTTTGGAGAATATTTCAGTTTTGTAAATTCTTGGGATCAGCCAGTACAGAATTGCAAAGGTTAAGAATCCGTTCCATCCCAGAGCACCTACGTGCACGTGTGCTACGATCCAATCGGTAAAGTGTGCAATCGCATTTACCTGCTTAAGTGAAAGCATCGGGCCTTCAAACGTAGCCATACCATAAGAGGTGATACCTACAACCATGAATTTCAGATTGGTATCTTCACGCACCTTATCCCAGGCACCTCTCAGGGTTAATAAACCGTTAATCATACCACCCCAGCTAGGTGCAATCAGCATGATTGAGAAAGCTACACCAAGAGACTGTGCCCATCCCGGAAGGGAAGAATAAAGCAGGTGATGCGGACCGGCCCAGATATAAATGAAAATCAGGGACCAGAAGTGCAGTATACTTAATTTATAAGAGTAAACCGGCCGCTGTGCCATTTTTGGGAGGAAATAATACATCATTCCCAGATATGGTGTAGTTAGGAAGAATGCTACAGCATTATGTCCGTACCACCATTGTACCAGGGCATCCTGAACTCCGGCATATAAATAATAACTTTTGAAAGCTGAAATTGGCAGTTGAAATGAATTCACAATGTGAAGTACTGCTACTGTGACGAATGTGGCAATGTAAAACCATATAGCCACATACATGTGCCGTTCACGACGTTTGATAATTGTACCAAACATATTAATACCAAAAACAACCCAAATCAGGGTTATGGCGATATCAATAGGCCATTCAAGCTCAGCATATTCATGCGATGTGGTTATGCCTAATGGCAGAGTAACGGCCGCAGCTACAATAATCAGCTGCCATCCCCAGAAGTGGATATTACTCAGTGTATCACTGAACATCCTGGTCTTCAGGAGTCGCTGCATGGAATAATACACTCCCATGAAAATCCCGTTCCCAACAAATGCAAAAATTACTGCATTGGTGTGTAATGGACGGATCCGGCCAAAAGTGGTGAACTGATTGCCAAGGTTCATGCTCGGACTAAATAATTGCAGTGCAATTAATAATCCGACAGTCATTCCTACAATACCGAATACAACGGTTGCTATTGCGAAATTCCTTACAATCTTGTTGTCATAGTTGAATTTTTCAAGCATAAGTACGTTTTTATTTATAGTGTAAAATTAAAGAGCTCAGGTGACAATCATGTGACATAACTTATTCAAAAAAATGATCCTTATCACTTATTTTCATTTGGGATATCGTCATCAAATAAAATTCTAACTCCCGGGGTATAGGTATCATCATTTTGTCCATTTTTCATAGCCCAGAAAAATGCAAAAAGAAAAATCAAAGCCAGTAAAACGCTGCAACCAATCAGGAAATAGAGGATGTTCATGTCAATTTATTTTTTCGTGCAAACAAATGTGTTGCGATGCTTGTGAATGAGATAATAGTTACTGTACTTAAAGGCATTAATATTGCCGCAAAGAGGGGTGATAACAAACCCTGCACCGCAAAAAATAAGCCGATTACATTATAGGTTAAGGAGATGCCGAAACTGATATGAATAACTTTTACAGCATCTTTCGCCTGTTGAATAAATCTGGGGAGTTTTTCAAAACCTGCACCGTCAAGGATTGCATCACAGCCGGGAGAGAAGTTATTGATATTATCCGTAACAGCAATACCCAGATCACTTTGCTTAAGTGCACCCGCATCATTCAGCCCGTCACCTAACATCATAACCATTTTATCCTTTTGCTGAAGTGCCTTTATGTAATCAAGTTTATTTTGCGGACTCTGTTTAAAATGCATTTGATCTTGCCAAGGGAATGCGGGAAGCAGGAATTCACGTTCAGTGTCCTGGTCGCCGGATAATAAATGCATACCCAGCGATTGACCCAATTTGCCAAACAATTCTTTTAAACCCGTACGCCATTTTTGTCTGAAACTGAAATATCCGGCATAATGATCATCTATTTGAATATAGACAGTCCCGGTATCGGTTTTGATGGAATTTATATTCAGAAATGATGCACTACCAATTCTGATCAGTTTATTTTTGACTATCCCTTCAATTCCTTTACCAGGAATTTCTTTGTAAAAACTCACCGGGAAATATTCATTTATTTTGATCCATTTTACCATTTCCCTGCTTAGGGGATGTCCGGAGTTTCGGGCCAGAGAACTGATCAGACACTTTTCTTCATAGTTTAAATCGCCTTCGAAACTGATTTTGAAACCCTCCGGAGCTGTAATAGTACCTGTTTTATCAAAAACAAGTGTGTTAATTCGAGCCAACTGTTCAACTACTGAAGTATTTTTGAGATAGAATTTATTTCTGTCAAAAATGCTAAGTACTGCAGATAGAGTAAAAGGAGAACTCAGGGCAAGTGCGCAGGGGCAGGCAATAATCAGTACGGCTGTAAAGGATTCCCAGGCTTTCAGGTTCTCGCCCTGTACCCACCAGAATGCAGCTGCTCCAAATGCAATGAGCAACAATACAACACTAAAATAGCGGCTAACCGTATCACTGAAGGTATCTATCTTTTTTCTTTTTCCTTCAAAGGCCTCATTATTCCAAAGGCTGGTCAGATAGCTTTGCGAAACAGGTTTGATTACTTCCAGTTCTATGGCTTCATTAATTTGCCGTCCGCCGGCATAAACTACCTCGCCTAAAACCTTTTGTACAGGTGAAGATTCTCCGGTAACGAAACTGAAATCAATCACAGCATCGCCCTTCATTAATATGGTGTCGGCGGGAATTACTTCATTATTTCTGATCAGAATCCTGTCGCCAACCTTAAGTTCATCCATCGGAACAGGTTTTTCGGCATCGCCGCTTAGCAGGGTTACTGCAACCGGGAAATAGGACCTGTAATCGCGCTCAAAAGACAAATGATGATAGGTGCGCTGCTGAACCCAACGGCCAATCAGCAGGAAGAATACAAGCCCGCATAGCGTATCAACGAAACCTGCACCCGTACCACCTACAATTTCAAATACCGATCGTATAAACATGATCGCAATACCAAGGGCGAGTGGAAAATCAAGATTTAGTACTTTATTTCTCAGATTTTTCCAAGCAGAAATAAAATAATCGCGTCCGCTGTAAATTACCACCGGGATAGCAAATACCAGGTTTAGCCATCCGAAAAAGGATTTAAACTGGTGTTCAAAACTCGCCAGACCGAAATATTCCGGGAAGCTCAAAAGCATTACATTCCCAAAGCAAAAACCTGCAACTGCAATTTTTTTGATCAGATCACGGTCAGAGACCTTGTTTTGTTCCTTTACCACATCCTGTAAACTGATTACAGGTTCGTAGCCTATCGAACTTAGCATAATCACCAGTTCCCTTAAAGAGAAGTCATGATGCTTAAATGTAATACTGACCTGCTTTTTCAGGAAGTCGATACGTGAACTGACAATGGAACTGTTTATTTTGTAAAGATGCTCGAGAAGCCATAAACAGGAACTGCAATGAATAGCCGGTATGTAGAGTGTAATGATGCTGATCGTATCATCAGTGTAGTCGACTAAAGCACCTGCAATTTTGGGTTCATCCAGGTAGTCATAATGGGATAATTTATCACTTTGCGTTGTACCCGGGGTATTGTTGTAAGCGTAGTAATTACAGAGCTGATTTTCTGAGAGGATCTGATAAACACTCTGACAACCGATACAACAGAATTCTTTTTCATCAAAATGATACTGCTCATCTGGACAATCATTTCCACAGTGATAGCACTGTGTTGATAGATCGGTTTCAGCTTGTGGACTTAAATTATTCATGCATTCAAAAATGATGTCTAATCCTATGCGTTGAAATGACTCCGATTATACTATTGCGTGATCGGTATCACTATTTTTTCAATTATTAAATGAATATTACTTCCGCTAATTTCTTCTCTTTATAAACTTAACAATTTCTATCCACATTACACCTGCAAATGCTGCTATCAGACAATAACTAAGATCAATTGCCTCCAGCCGAACAAACTGAAATATCTTCTGGAAGGGGCTAAAATAGATTGAAAGCAGTAGAATGATCAATGAAGCACTCAATATTAAAGGAATCAGCATGTTTTTATACTGTATAGTTGTCAATACAGAATAATGAAATGACCTGTTTGCAAGGGTAAGAAAAACATTACTCAGTATTAATGTACTGTAAATTATGGTTCTCACTTCAGCTATCGTATGTTCATTTTCCATATAATAATAACCTAGTCCAAGACAAACCCCCGTAATGACAATGCCTTGTATGATGCTCATAAACAGTTCATTAAAGGAGAAAAAACTTGTACTCAGCTTACGCGGAGCTTTTTTCATCGAATTGGGTTCAATGGGCTCATTTTCAAAAATTATAGAGCAGGTTGGACCCATGATCAGCTCCAGAAAGATTACATGGACAGGTGTAAAAATATTGGTGTATTTCCAGAACAATAACAAAGGAACGGTAACGATAAGGATGATCGGTATATGGATGGAAATGATATACTGTATAGCTTTTTTCAGGTTTTCATAAATTCTTCTTCCAATAGCTATCGCTTCGACCATATGGGAGAGATCATCGTCCACAAGAATAAGAGAAGACGCCTGACGGGCAACTTCCGAACCCTTTTTTCCCATAGCAATACCAATATGAGCAGCTTTTAGTGCTAAACTGTCATTCACACCATCGCCGGTCATTGCCACAACATTGCCATTCTGTTTCAATGCGTCAATAATTCTTAGTTTCGCTTCCGGGAACATGCGTGTGAAAATATTACAGTTATCAGCAGCCTTCAGGATGTCCTTATCACTCATATTGACCAGATCTTTTCCATCAAGTGTATTTTCTGCATCCCTGAAACCACATTGTTTGGCAATTGTAGAAGTTGTTAATGCATTGTCACCGGTGATAATTTTAACCGAAACCCCTGCATCATAGAATTGATTAAAAACATTTTCGATGTTATGCTTCGGTGGATCATAAAATGCCAGCAGACCAATAAAAGTAAAATCGAAATCCTCTTGATTTTCAGGAAAGGAATCACCCTCAAACCGGGTTTTGGCTACGCCCAGTATTCGGTAACCTTTTAATGCAAGTTCTTTAATTTTCCCGGTGATCTTACTTTTTTCAGCCTCTTTCAGACCTGATACCTCCATAACCTGCTCAGGTGCACCTTTTGCTGCTATGATGCGGTTTCCCTGCTTATTCTCAAACAGATGGGTCATCATTGGGGGTTGTCCTCCAAGCGGGTATTCATGAATCATTCTATATCCCGGCCTTTCGTCAGTTTTAGCATGGTCCTTATAAAATTCATGTAATGCTATCTCCATGGGGTCGAAAGGGACCGGTTCTGACGCCCACATTCCAAATTCAGCCGCTTCATTCAGTGATTCCTGTTCACTCAGCTCTTTGTCAGTTAATATCTCATCAGTACTGTAGATATATACAGCTGTCAGTTCCATCCGGTTTTCAGTGATCGTACCGGTTTTGTCAATACAAATTACAGTTGAGGCACCCAGGGTTTCGACTGTATTGAGACCTTTGACCAGTATACCGGTTTTTGATAATTTCCATGCCCCCAGAGCCATGAATGTGGTAAAAGCAACCGGAATCTCTTCCGGCAGGATAGACATAGCTAAGGTTAATGCACTTAACAGGCTTTCCAGAAATTGATTTGTCTGGTAGTAATTGATTCCAAGGACAAGTAAGAAACAGACAAGACCGACAAGAGTCATTGATTTGACAAAACTCAGAATCTGTTTATATAAGGGCGGTTTTTCTGTCTTGATGTTTTTTGCCAGAGCAGCAAGTTGAGCTGCCCGGCTTTCAGCCCCTGTGGCTGTAACTTCGTATACCGCAAGACCGGATACTGCAAGTGTGCCCTGAAAGACCACATTATTATCTTTATTTGTGTTCTTGCTAACCGCTAATGATTCACCGGTAAGCATCGCTTCATTCACAGCAAAATCATTGCAATGAACGATAATTCCATCAGCAGCAAGCAGAGAGCCTTCTTCTGACACGAGAAAGTCGCCGTTCACAATTTCCTCAGACCTGATTTCTTTTACTTCACCATCGCGGATCACTTTTGTCTTTGTTGCGGTCAGTACCTCAAGCAGGGATAAGGCTTTGCGGCTTCGGTAGGTCTGGAAAAATGAAATCGTAGATACCAGTATTACTGCTGACATCAGAAAGATTGCTTCCGAAAATTCTCCAAGAAGCAGGTAGACTACCGCGGAGGCAATCAACAAGATAAATATGGGTTCAAGAACTGTTTCTTTCAGAATAATGAAGAACTCACTTTGCTCTGAATCTTTGCGTATGGCATCTTTTTTCCTTAAGCTTACTTCTTCACTGCTTAGTCCTTTAAATGGGAATGGATTGTTTGACAAGTTTGACAATTTTAGCTGTAAATTTCTGTTGATAAATTAGTCAATTTCATTGTAAATATAGTATCAACCTGTGTACAATAAACTGGAATAAATAAACTGCGATTTTATCAGTAAAATGGAAAATTAAAACCACGCAAATATGAGAGTTTGTTACTTAATGAAATGTGATTATAGTCATTAGCTTAACTGAGGGAGGTCATTTAGTTCAATTTTCAATTTCGTAACTTGGTGTTCTCTAAATTAGCATTTAAACCTTTTTAAAGCTAATAGGGATATAAATTATCGTTGTAATTAATATTTTTTCGATATAATTAAATTTAGAATACAAATAATTTACAGATTATGAAAAAGATACTGGTTACAACCGATTTCTCCTCAAATTCTAAAGCAGGGATGCGTTTTGCTATACAGATAGCCTCGCAGCAGGAATGTGAATTGACATTTTTTCATTCCTATTATATCCTGAAGCCCACAACATGGGGTGAAAAGACATTCACCAGCTATGAAAATCATGAAGCCAGGAAGATTAAAACTAAGCTTGAGAAATTTGTGGCAGCGGTATATGCTGGAATGGGTGCTGTTCCGGGTAAAATAAATCACGTGATCAGCAGTTCATTCACAACCGATGCCAATATTATGAAGTATGCAAAGGACAAACACTTTGATTTTATCTGTATCAGCAGGAGAGGTGGAGGCAAATTGAAAAAGATCTTTGGAACTAATACCTCTAACCTGATTCTTCAATCTGAAGTTCCGGTTATTGCTGTTCCAAATACCTACAGACATAATAAAATTAAATCCGTTTTATATGCAACTGATCTTTCTGACCTTGAGAAAGAGATGAAAAAGGTTGTTGAATTTGCCAATCCCATGGGTGCCGAAATTGAATTGCTCCATTTGAATTATCCATCAGATATTGTTTATAATTCAAAAGTGATTGAGAATGTAATTCGCAAATTTCCTGAATCGGAGATCAAATACAGTCTTGAGAATATTAATTTGCTATATAACCTGGTTGTAAACCTGCAGGCTGCTATCAAAAAACATAAGCCTTCTATTCTGGTCATGTTCACGGACCAGAACCAGGGATTTTTCCAGAAGCTGTTTCTTTCAAGCAGTACAGCAGAATATTCACTCAATTCAGCGGTTCCCCTCCTGGTCTATCCCAAAAAGTAAGTTGATCCTGAGAGGATTTTACCTGAGCCCGGTGTATATCGGATTCAAAAACTTATTCGGACTGTAAAACCGGATTTCTGTTAAATTTTTATAATTTAATGGGATAAATTCTGGTATTAATTATCTGTTATAATAGAATCCTCATGAAGAATCTCCTGTTCAGGATTGTCGCAGTTTCGGGCATTTGCCTTCTGTTCTTAAGTTTTCGCGGGTATTTTGCTAAGCCCTTGCAAAGCGACTGGCCAGAGTATCTTGGGGGTGCCGACAGAAATCATTATTCATTACTTACAAAGATTAACACAAGCAATGTAAAGTCTCTGAAACCGGTCTGGGAGTTTCATACTGGAGATTCAGGTCAGGTACAATGCAATCCCATCATCATAGAAAACCGTTTGTATGGAGTAACTGCATCGAATCACCTTTTTGCACTAAATGCAGCTACCGGACAGGAATTATGGCGCTTTTCTCCTGAAAGTAAAGGTGCATCGAATGTAAACAGAGGAGTTGCCTACTGGTCGAAAGGAAAGGACAAACGGATTATGTTTGCATTCCAAACCTGGCTTTACGCGATTGATGCGATAACAGGAAAAGTAATTCTTTCCTTTGGAGATAGCGGCAGGGTCAGCTTGAAAAGTGGGCTGGGAGAAGAATCAGCAACTAAATTTGTGTCATCCACTACACCAGGGACAATCTTTGGTGATCTGATTATCATGCCCATGAGGTTGGGTGAGGGCACTGGCTCAGCCCCCGGATATATTCAGGCATTTAATGTGAGAAGCGGGAAACTGGCCTGGGTTTTTAAAACAATTCCTCATCCCGGTGAGCCGGGATATGAAACCTGGCCGGCTGACGCTTACAAAAATCCGGCAATCGGTGCTGCGAATAATTGGGCCGGTATGGCTGTCGACAGGAAACGTGGAATTTTATATGTTCCAACAGGTTCGGCTTCGTTTGATTTTTATGGAGGAAACCGTGAGGGTAAGAATTTATATGCGAATTCGTTGATTGCCCTGAATGCAAAAACAGGGGAATATATCTGGCATTTTCAAACCGTCCATCATGATATCTGGGACAGGGATCTTCCTGCTCCCCCGAATCTGATCACTATAAACAGGAATGGTAAAAGCGTTGACGCTGTTGCTCAGGTAACTAAATCAGGGCATATTTTTGTTTTTGACCGTGTTACCGGAGAACCGATTTTTCCAATAGATGAGGTTCCTGTACCGCAATCTAACCTTCCGGGAGAAAAAACATGGCCTACACAGCCTATTCCGCGTATACCCAAGCCCTTTGCCAGGCAAACACTGACTGAAGCTGAAATCATACCTTTTTCGGCAAAGAGAGATTCTCTTTTAACTGTTTTCAGACAGGCAAAACTGGGTGCATTTGAGCCACTTGATTTCCGGCAGACCCTGATTTTCCCGGGTCCGGATGGTGCAGCAGAATGGGGTGGTGCTGCGGTTGATAAAGAAGGTATTATGTATGTTAATTCCAATGAAATGGCCTGGTTGTTTAGTCTCAGTCCTAAAAATGAAGCGAAATCGAAGACGCTGGGTTCGGGTAAATCTTTGTACCTGAATCATTGTCAATCCTGCCACCGTTCCGATTTTTCAGGCAATCCTCAGAGCGGTTATCCGGCTTTGATTGGAATCAGGGAACGTCTGGGCCGCGCGGTAACAACAAGCCTGATCACAAACGGGAAAGGGATGATGCCTGGATTTAGCCAGATCAGTGATGCAGAGAAGCAAGCTATCATTTCCTATATTTTCGGTGAAGAGAAGGATGAAGCGGTAGTAGCAGCTAAAGACGAGTACCCGGATGTACCATACCGCTTTAACGGATACAATAAGTTTCTGGATGAAAAGGGCTATCCCGCTATTAGTCCGCCATGGGGAACACTCAGTGCAATTGATTTAAACACTGGCGAGCGGCTCTGGCAAATTCCTTTGGGTGAAATTAAAGAACTGACTAAGCAGGGTATTCCCGTAACCGGAACTGAAAACTATGGAGGTCCGCTTGTTACAGCCGGAGGCTTGCTGTTTATAGCAGCTACCAAAGACAATACTTTCAGGGCATTTGACAAAAAGACTGGTAAATTACTTTGGGAACATCCCTTGCCGGCATCAGGTTTTGCTACGCCCTCAACCTATATGGTCAATGGCAAACAGTATGTAGTAATTGCCTGCGGTGGAAGTAAACTGGGAATGCATAAGGGAGACAGTTATGTGGCATTTGCTTTAGATTAATTCAAAAAATTAATTATTTCCTATAATTAATTAATGTCTTTTGCCTGAAACGGTATAAAAATGCCTTGTCTGCCCTTTCAAATGGGTTTAGTTTTATATTCCGGAATTATATTCAGGATTATTTGCAGCCTTATTACTATGGTTTATTTTATAATATTTCCAATATTTTTTGAACGCGAAGCTATCTTATGTAATAAAATAGATAAATAATTACGAAAAACGAAATATTAATCTATTTTAGCTGACAGAATATCAATTGGAATTTTGCCTTCCTTTTTGTTTTCAATAATTTTTGTTTCAATAAAACCCAAAACCTGTAAAGAAATATATGGATACGAATGTTAGTGAGTTTATGAAGATTGTGGAATCCCGAAACGGGAATGAGCCTGAGTTTTTACAGGCAGTGTTTGAAGTGGCTGAATCCATTATTCCTTATACAGAAAAGCATACAAAATACAAAATTAATAAAGTTCTGGAACGGATGGCTGAGCCTGAAAGGGTTATTATTTTTAGAGTGCCATGGCTGGATGATAAAGGTGAAGTGCGGATTAACCGTGGCTTCCGAGTCCAGATGAATAGTGCAATCGGACCATACAAGGGCGGACTTCGTTTTCATCCTTCGGTCAATTTGAGTGTATTAAAATTCCTTGCTTTTGAGCAGTCGCTGAAAAATAGTCTTACCGGACTTCCAATGGGTGGAGGAAAGGGTGGTTCTGATTTTGATCCCAAAGGAAAATCAGACAATGAGGTAATGAAGTTTTGCCAAAGCTTTATGACCGAACTTTACAGGCATGTTGGTCCTGACCTGGATGTACCTGCCGGAGATATAGGGGTGGGGGCAAGGGAAATTGGATTTATGTTTGGGCAATATAAACGCATTACCGGCGAATTTACCGGGGTTTTAACAGGTAAAGGAAGTGAATGGGGTGGAAGTCTGATCCGTCCCGAAGCAACCGGTTATGGTGTGGTATATTTTGTTGAAGCCATGCTGAAGCGCAAAGGTTACTCTTTTGAAGATAAAAAGGTTGTTATTTCCGGTTCAGGGAATGTTGCTCAGTACACCGTTGAAAAATGTATTGAGATGGGTGCCAAAGTTTTAACAATGTCTGATTCTGAAGGCTATATCTATGATCCTGAAGGTATTGATTCTAAAAAGCTGGAATACATTATGGATCTAAAGAATAAGAAACGTGGCAGGATTAAGGAATATGCAGAAAAATATGGTTGTGAATTCCATCCCGGAGAAAAACCATGGAGCGTAAAGTGTGATATTGCATTTCCAAACGCTACTCAGAACGAACTGGATGAGCATGATGCACGAACTCTGGTTAGCAATGGGTGTATTTGTGTTGCAGAAGGTGCAAATATGCCTTCAACTCCTGAGGCGGTACATGTTTTTGAAAAGGCTAGAATATTGTATGCTCCGGGTAAGGCTGCAAATGCAGGAGGAGTAGCAGTTTCGGGCCTGGAGATGTCACAGAATTCACTTCGTTACTCCTGGAGCCGGGATAAAATAGACAATAAGCTGAAAGTGATTATTGAACAAATTCATAAGGCTTGTGAGTTCTACGGACGTGAAGACGAGGATTATGTCAATTATGTTAAAGGTGCGAATATAGCAGGCTTTGTTAAAATTGCAGATGCTATGCTGGCACAGGGCCTGGTATAAATTAATTATTCTGAAGAAAACTTAATCCTATACAGAATCAATTTCTTAATCCCCATTTTTTTTATTCTGCTTTTCTTTAAGAGCGTGTAAATACTGGTGTTTTTTTAAATCACAATTAAGCCTTATCTTTGTATTAATCGGATATTGCTTTAATGAAACATTTGGTGTTAAATTTTACGGAAATAATAAAGTGCCTGGCATGCAGAATGCAGGTGGCACTAATTTCCTGCGCCAAATTGAATCGTCTTAATTTTCCAATCGGATATTCTTTCCGCATAAGTAGCAAGGACTTTATTAATTAAGCCCCGACCTGTTTTAAAAGGTTTGGGGCCTTCTGGTCGTTCCATTTTTATTTCATTATTTTTTCTTTTAAGAATCAGGGTTCAGTTTTAGACCTGTTTATCTGTTTTCTGAATAGAAGAATGATTTCCGATCTGAAAGCTGCCTCAAACGCAGAATCATAAATCATATAAATTTAATAATACACATTATGAAACTAGCTCAATTAATCTTATCGAAAAGTGATTTTGAACTTTTGCAAAACCACCTTAATCTGAGTACCAAGCTCTCTGAATTTAACAAAAAGAAGCTAAGTCTGGAGTTGAAAACGGCCAGGGTGCTTAAGGCTGAAGATATGCCCGAGGATGTGGTGTCTGAAAATTCCTATGTGGAAATTGAGGATACTGAAAGCGGCCAGAAATATAATTTTAATCTGGTAAATCCCGCTAAGGCTGATTATAAAACCAATAAGCTTTCTCTTATGGCGCCAATCGGTGTGGCACTATTAGGCTATCGCCCGGGCATTGAGGTCGATTGGGAAATGCCAACCGGACTCCGTACATTCAGAATAGTTTCGGTAAAAAGAACGGAGTGAATTATGGCTCGACAGCTATCAGGTGGGGAGCTGATAGTTGTCAACTATTAATTGTCAACTATCAATTAAGATCAGATGATTACCTTAGATTATAATTTTATCTAAAATGGAGTTTGAAGCCGCAAAGCTTTCTGATTTAAATATGGATCACCTTATAGGTCTGCTTATCAGTATCGGTATGGGATTTCTGATCGGTATGGAGCGGCAATTCTCAAAGGAAGCTCAGGAGCATGAGGAGCAATTTGCCGGGATACGGACCTTTACAATGGTTTCTATGTTTGGCTTTATCTCTGCGATACTTTCATCTCTGATCGGTGCATGGATATTTGGTGCAACCCTTGTTTGTGTATTTGCTTTTGTGATTTTATCCTATGTCCAATTGTCAAAATTACCGGGTAATAAAGGTGCAACCTCTGAATTTGCATTACTAATTACATTCATGTTAGGCGGATTGGTCTTTCTGGGAATGGTCTTATTTGCGCTCATCGTAATGGTGGTTATGCTTCTTCTCCTGACTTTCAGACCAACTTTGCATCTCTTCGTAGAAAAACTCAAACGTCAGGAATTGCTCGCCATAATTTTATTTGTCGTGATGTCGGCCCTGGTGATTCCCTTTCTTCCGAACGATAATTTCGGGCCTTATGATTTATGGAATCTGAAAGAAATCTGGCAGATGGTTGTACTTGTGGCAGGAACAAGCCTGATTGGATATATGATTGCCAAATTTATGGGAGAGAGGGGAACCATGATTGCCGGTCTTGTTGGCGGTTTGGTTTCGAGCACTTCGGTAGCCCTTACTTTTTCCCGGAAAAGTAAAGAAGCGGCATCAGAAAGCACATCCTTCTATTATGCAATGGGAATAATTTCTGCCTGTACAATCATGTTTCCAAGAATTCTTTTTGAGGTTTACGTGATTAATTGGGAGCTTTTTTTGGAATTGTGGGTACCCACACTAGTCATTTCAGCAGCAGGTTTTGGCTCTGCCTTTTTTATCTATAGCTTTAGAAAGGGTAAACCGGGTGTAGATGGAATTATTCTCAAAAATCCGCTTGATCTGGCTACCGCTATTAAGTTTGCGTTGTTATATGCTGCGATTCAATGGCTTGTAAAATATGCCGGTGAAAATTTCGGGGATAGTGGAACCTATATCGCCGGTGCCATTTCAGGGATAACCGATGTCGATGCGATCACCCTTTCCATGGCTAAAATGGCTAAATCAGGCGGGGATTCCGCTATTGCTATCAATACAATTTTAATTGCATCGCTTTCCAATACTCTGGTCAAGTTCATAATTGTACTTAGTATTGGAAGTATTGAATTGCGTAAAACCGCTTTCTTTGGATTTTGTGCAATTTTTCTTACCGGATCAGCTTATTTTCTTCTCTATTCCAATTTCTGAGACTGTTTCAAATTCTATCCTTTATTTTACAGGCCACAGGTTTCAGGAATCAATTTAATTACTAATTTGCTCTTCATATTTTAAACATAAACCGAACATGAAAAAAGTATTTTTAATCTCTGCACTATTGATCAGTTCCGCTTTCTTAAGTAATGCGCAAACTGCTCAGGCACCAATGACGCTTACCACGAATGCTTTTGCTGACGGGACTATCATACCTGTAAAATTCAGTCAGGCCGCACCCGGAGCTGCTCCTGGTGAAGGAACATCACCTGCATTATCCTGGGGAAATGTACCAGCAGGTACAAAAAGCTTATTGCTGCACATGCATGACCTGGATTTTGTTCGCAATAAAACTACGGATGATCAGGTACACTGGCTGGTATGGAATATTCCTGCAAATTCTACAGGTTTTCCTGAAGGACTTCCAAGAGGAGCCAGATTACCTGATGGTAGTTATCAGATAAGTGTGACAGGTCCGGTTTACCGTGGTCCCGGAGCCGCAGCAAGCGGTCCCCTGCATCATTATATGTTTGAAATCCTTGCTCTTGATATCACACTCGATTTTCCGGCTGTAAATAATGATCCTTTCGATACCAGAGCCAAAGTGATGCAGACCATTCAGGGACATATCCTTGGTAAAGCTGTGATGGGCGGACTCTTCAAACGACCTCAATAAAGAAAAAAATCTTGATGCAGATCAAGCTTCTTTTTTAACTTATATCAATAGCATCCGGATTTCCAGATGCTATTTTTGTATCTGTTAATCAAACACAAAGAAATGTCAGATCTCAGCAAATTCAACAGATTTACCAGCGATTTAAAGGAAGACGGATATCTCATGCCCGTACTTTTTGTTGGTCATGGATCTCCTATGAATGGAATTGAAGACAATGAGTTCTCAGGCCAATGGAAGCAGATGGCCCGTGAAATTCCCCAGCCAGCAGCTGTGCTGGTAATTTCGGCACATTGGTTAAGTAATGGGACAAAGGTTACAGCGATGGATTTTCCGCCTACGATCCATGATTTCGGTGGATTCCCGAAGGCCTTGTTCGAGGTTCAGTACCCTGCACCTGGAAGTATTCAGGTTGCAAATGAAACTATTTCATTATTACATTCAATACATGCTGAACCTGACCATGACTGGGGACTAGACCATGGTGCATGGACCGTGGTCAGGCATATGTATCCTGAAGCAGATGTTCCGGTGCTTCAATTGAGTATCGATTATTCAAAAGGCCCGCAATACCATTATGATCTTGCTAAAGACCTCTACTCATTACGTAAAAAAGGAGTGCTGATTATAGGCAGTGGTAATATGGTACATAATTTAAGGATGGTAGCCTGGGATCGATTAAATGAACCCGGATTTGGCTTCGACTGGGCTTACGACCTGAATGATAAGTTTAAACAATTGATTGCCGATGGAAACCATCAGGCATTGATCAATTTCAGTACCATCAGTCCGGATATCCCTAAGGCCATACCCACATCAGAACATTACCTGCCTTTATTATACAATTTAGGTCTTCAGGGAAAGAATGATGAGGTTTCATTCTTTAATGATAAGGCGATTGGAGGTTCATTGACCATGACCTCGGTTCGGATTGGGTAAACACTACTATTTGAGAACGCGTCAGCCTCATAGTTTATGGATTGGAAGGTTTTTACCCAATATCATTATTTAGACAAAAAAGCGGTGTTCCTTAATTCGTCAGAATCGGAGGATCTGAAAAAGGCATTTAAAATGTATTAATTGCAGCAAAGGAATGACTCAGATTCCGGCCGCCGCGCCGGAATCTCCTTTTTCTATCGCTAAATTAATGTTATGGCGGGCTTGACCCGCCACCTCCTTATTTTCTCACCCATACAAGGTGACGAAAGTCTCCACCCTTATAGATAACCCGTAATATCATGCTTAAATAAGGATATTCGGCTTCAGGCAAGTTGATATTGATTTTAAAAATTAGAGGTAACAGAATTCAGATGGGTGGTAGGCAGGAATATTAGGAATGGGGTCGCGGCATCCGCCATGATGACAGTAATTTGAGTTAGTAAAGAGATTCCGGCTCAAGGCCGGAATCGGATTTCACAAATCATCTTAATAATTACAATTTTTCCTTTTAATAATTTATCAGCACCGTTGATTTATTTAATAAAACAACAAAAGCAAATTCAGGTAATTTGAAAGTATGAATGAATACTTTGTTTATATGCTTTCAAATAAATACAATACTGTGCTTTATACAGGTGTAACAAATAACATTAAAAGACGAGTATATGAGCATAAAACAAAAGCTTTAAGTGGGTTTACAAGCCTATATAATTGCAGCAAATTGGTTTGGTACGAGCAATTTATTAACATCAATCTAGCTATTTCAAGAGAGAAGCAATTGAAAAATTGGAAACGAGTTTGGAAAAATGATCTCATTGAAAAGGAGAACCCGGAATGGAAGGATTTAGCAGAAAAATGGTATCTAAAATCATTTCCAATTCAGTAGGTCGATTCCGGCCTCCGCGCCGGAATCTCTTAATTCCCCTAACATCACCATGTCATGGCGGGCTAGACCCGCCACCTCTTACCTTCAATCCCGAATCCATTAATTTCAATTACATTCTCAATTCTCCCTAAAATAAAACCACCTGAATTAGTATTATTGTAATGTAATCCTAAGGCCTATCAGCTTGTCATTCTGAAAAAAATAATTTTCAGACTAAGGGAAATACACTTACAGCAGTACATACTATTACAGGATTTTATGGCAAAGAACAAGTACTTCTTCCCTTTCATCATGGTTACCTCATTGTTCTTTATGTGGGGATTTGTTCATAATCTGGATCCGATTTTGATTCCACATTTAAAGAAATCATTCAGCCTGAACATATTACAATCGTCATTGGTAGATTCTGCAGTTTTTATTGCCTATTTGCTGGTAGCAATTCCAGCAGGGATACTGATGAAAAAGTATGGGTATAAAACCGGGATTTTATCAGGATTGGTCTTATTTGCAATCGGTTCTTTTTTGTTTATTCCGGCGGCAAACACCCAGCAATATGCATTTTTTCTCGGAGCACTGTTTATCATCTCCTGCGGACTAACCATTCTCGAAACAGCGGCTAATCCTTATGTTTCTTTGCTGGGTGATCCTGAAACAGCAACAAGCAGGCTTAACTTTGCGCAGTCATTTAATGGATTAGCAGCTACTATGGCTCCGATCATTGGCGCCAGATTTATTTTAACAGAAGGTTACAGTGAAGAGGAACTGAATGCAATGACAGAAAGTGCAAGACAGATTGCCCTGGCTTCTGAAGCATCTACAGTCAAGGTTCCGTATATGATTCTGGGAAGTTTAATTCTGGCTATTGCAGCTATCTTTTACTTTCTGCGTCTTCCGGAGGTTGAGGATAAGGATGAGGACAAAAGTCTGAATGTATTCCGGGCACTTCGTCACCGGCATCTTACCTGGGCTGTTGTGGCACAGTTTTTCTATGTAGGAGCCCAGGTTTGTGTTTTCAGTTTTTTTATTTTGTACGCAGTAGAGGTAGCAGGGATTGACAATGTTTTGGCTGCCGATTACCTTGGCTGGGGCTGTGGATTGGCATTTATGGTCGGCAGGTTTTTCGGGGTATTTCTGATGAAATTTATTGCCTCTGAGCGATTACTGGCTATTTATTCTGCAATCTGTATTTTACTTTGTCTCATAGCCACCTTCTGCCATGGTTTTATAGCTATTTATGCTGTTATTGGAATTACATTCTTTATGTCAATCATGTTCCCAACAATTTTCTCATTAGGGATTAAGGGATTAGGAAGTGATACTCAATATGGCAGTAGTTTAATAGTTATGGCTATTTTTGGCGGTGCTGTTCTGCCATTGCTTTTTGGCTATATTTCAGATCTGAGCGGCAAGGTTCAGTACGGGCAGATAGTGAGTTTACTTTGTTTTTGTGTGATCCTTGCTTTTGCAGTAAAGGGATATAAAGTCATCAAACCTCAAACCGAAAATTATGCGTAGATATTGCCTTGCAGTAGATTTAAAAGACGACCCTAAACTCATCGCAGAGTATGAATCATGGCACAGAAAAGTCTGGCCTGAAATCATTGAAAGTATCCGGTCTTCAGGGATTGAGGATATGACGATTTACCGTTATTCAAACCGTTTGTTCATGATCATGGAGGTAAATGATGATTTCAGCTTTGAAAGGAAGGCTGCTGCTGATCTTGCTGACCCGAAAGTTCAGGAATGGGAGGAGTTTATGTGGAACTTTCAACAGGCCATTCCGGGAGTAAAGCAGGGTGAGAAGTGGGTTTTGATGGAAAAAATATTTCAACTATAATACTAAATGGATACTAATTTCGAAAAGGGAAAAAAGCACAGGTTTCTGCAGATTCAGGCACAGGATAATGTTCTGGTTGCCTTGCAGGATCTTGCAAAGGGCGAGGAACTAAATTTCAATGGTAAAACACTGGTCCTCAGTACCGCTGTGGAATCGAAACATAAGTTTGCCCTCGAGCCCCTGAAAAAGGGAGACCGGGTCATCATGTATGGGGTTCTGGTTGGTATTGCCAATCAGGATATTGCTCAGGGAGAGGCTATTACAGTGAAGAATGTGGATCATGCATCCAGTGATTATGTTCTTGCTGAACGTAAGGTTCATTGGGATCAGCCCGATACTTCTGATTTTGCAGATAGAACATTTAATGGATTTCACCGTGCAGATGGTTCTGTAGGAACATGCAATTTCTGGCTGGTCATTCCATTGGTTTTTTGTGAAAACCGAAATGTGAATGTACTGAAGGAAGCATTGGATGAAAAACTTGGTTATAAGAAGATTAAAAGTTATGAAAATGAGGTCGAAAGCCTAATCTCTCTTTACAAAACAGGAAAATCAACCGAAGAAATTCTGAATGCAGATCTGAAGGCTACCCCAAATGAGGCCAGGAGAACCCGTTTATTCCCGAATGTTGATGGAGTAAAATTCATAACACACGATATGGGTTGTGGAGGTATCAAGCTGGATGCCGATAGTTTATGCGGACTTATTGCGGGATATATTACCCATCCCAATGTTGCAGGTGCGACGATTCTGAGTCTGGGTTGCCAGCATTCGGAGGTGAGTACCTTGCAGAATGAGATTAAAAAACGCGATCCTCAATTCAGTAAGCCTCTGGCTATTTTGGAGCAGCAGGCTCTTGGTACTGAAACTAATCTGATGCAGGAAGCCCTGAAAAGGACCTTTGCAGGTCTGGTTGAAGCGAACAAAATTGAACGGAAACCGGCACCAATCTCCAAAATATGCATAGGTTTGGAATGTGGTGGATCGGATGGATTTTCAGGGATTTCTGCAAACCCGGCACTGGGATATGTTTCAGATATCCTGGTTTCATTGGGTGGATCTGTTGTTCTTTCCGAGTTTCCTGAGCTTTGCGGGGTGGAGCAGGAGTTGAGCGATCGTTGTGTGGACGAAGAAACTGCTACCCGTTTTATGCATCTGATGAGTACTTATAATGCAAGGGCGGTAGCCGATGGATCTGGTTTTTATGCTAATCCATCTCCGGGTAATATTCGTGATGGATTGATTACTGATGCGATGAAGTCTGCCGGTGCTGCTAAAAAAGGAGGAACTTCTCCGGTAACGGCGGTTCTGGATTATCCTGAAAAGGTGAAGCGTATGGGGTTGAACCTGCTCTGTACCCCGGGTAGCGATGTGGAAAGTACTACTGCGGAAGTGGCTGCAGGGGCCAATATCGTTCTTTTTACAACAGGGTTGGGTACTCCAACAGGAAATCCGGTTACACCGGTTATCAAGCTGAGTACCAATACAAAAACATTTCTTAAAATGCCTGATATTATCGATATTAACTGCGGAACGATTATCGATGGTTCAGAGACAATAAAAGAGAATGCACACCGCATTCTGGACTATGTAATCCGGGTTGCGAGTGGTGAGGAACAGCCCAAGGCTATGCAATTGGGTCAGGACGATTTTATTCCATGGAAACGTGGAGTTTCATTATAATTTAATCAAATTTTTAATAATATGTTCAGCTTAAAAGGAAAAACAGCAGTAATTACAGGAGGAGGAAGTGGTATCGGAAAAGGTATCGCTCTGGTGTTTGCAGCCCAGGGTGCTAATGTTAAGATTGTAGAATTGAATCAGGATGCAGGTCATGCAGTAGTAAAGCAGATTACAGATAATGGTGGAATAGCTTCTGCACACGGATGCGATGTATCAAAACAGGCAGATGTGCTATCCCTGTTCAACAGTATAGGAAAGATTGATATTCTGGTTAACAATGCGGGTATAGCCCATGTTGGAAGGGCCGACACAACTTCTGAAGCAGATCTGGACCGGATTTATAATGTCAATGTGAAAGGCGCTTATAACTGTCTTTTTGCAGCAATTCCATTGATGAAGAAAAGTGGTGGCGGTGCCATTCTAAACCTTGCTTCTATTGTGGCTATCGTTGGTGTGGCTGATCGTTTTGCCTATTCAATGAGTAAAGGTGCAGTTTATGCAATGACACTTTCAGTGGCCAAAGATTACCTTGCTGATAATATCCGCTGCAACAGTATCTCACCTGCAAGGGTGCATACGCCTTTTGTAGATGGGTTTATTGCGAAAAACTATCCGGGTCAGGAAAAGGAAATGTTCGATAAACTGTCTAAAACACAGCCAGTTGGAAGAATGGCAACACCTGAAGATATAGCGGCAATTGCATTGTATCTTTGCTCTGATGAAGCCAGTTTTGTAACCGGAAACGATTATCCGATCGACGGAGGATTTATCAAGCTGAATAGCTAGTCAATAAAATTCAAACAATGCCTAAGGGCTTTTTTATTTAAACGGATGGAATTTTTGTCGCTAAGACAGAGAGGACCATCCAAACAAAATTCAATACTAAAATGAAATTAATCAGATGGGGGAAACCCGGACAGGAAAAAACAGGAGTAATTATTAATGATGTAAAGTACGATACTTCTGCTTTTGGTGAAGATTACAATGAGGCATTTTTTGAGAATGACGGACTGAATCGTCTGGCAGCATTTTTGAAAGCAAATGAGGGTAAACTGAATGTAATTGCTGATGCCGAGCGTTTGGGATCACCGGTAGCCAGGCCTTCTAAAATCCTTTGTATCGGTTTGAATTATATAAAGCATGCAGAGGAGTCGGGAATGGCAATACCTGCGGAACCGATTCTGTTCATGAAATCAACTACCTCATTGGTAGGACCTTATGATGACATTACCATACCTAAGAATTCAGTAAAATCTGACTGGGAAGTGGAGCTGGCCTTTGTTATTGGTAAAAAGGCAAGCTACGTTTCTGAGGCAGAGGCTATGGATTATGTAGCCGGATATTGCCTTCATAATGACGTTTCTGAGCGTGAATGGCAGTTGGAGCGTGGTGGTACCTGGGATAAAGGTAAAGGCTGCGATACTTTTGCTCCGGTAGGCCCCTTCCTGGCAACCAAGGATGAGATTGCTGATCCCCATAAATTAAGATTATGGTTAAAGCTGAATGGTAAAATCATGCAGGACAGTAATACAGATGATCTGATATTCAACATTCCTTTCCTGGTATCTTACCTGAGTAATTTTATGACCCTTCTACCAGGAGATATCATCTCTACAGGGACTCCTGCAGGTGTGGGATTAGGATTTAAACCACCAATCTTCCTGAAAGACGGGGATGTAATTGAGTTGGGTATCGACGGACTTGGCGAATCAAGACAGGTTGCTAAAGCCTATGCTAAAGCTTGATACACATCAGCACTTTTGGAGATTTGACCCAATAAGAGATAACTGGATCACAGAGGAAATGGAAGTCATACGACATGACTTCCTTCCTCCTGATCTTAAACCATTGCTTGATGCCAATGGGATACAGGCTTGCATCGCGGTGCAGGCCGATCAGTCGGATGCCGAAACAGATTTCCTTCTTGGCCTGGCTGAAGAGCATCATTTCATCAAAGGAGTTGTTGGCTGGGTGGATCTTTGTTCTGCCAACATTCATGAACGACTCGGGCATTATTCCCAGTTCCCCAAACTCAAAGGATTCAGGCATATTCTGCAGGCAGAAGCTCCGGAGTTTATCCTTCGGCCTGAATTTCAACGAGGTATTGCCGCACTTCAGCCTTATGGGTTTAGCTACGATATCCTGATTTATCCAAAGCATCTTCCTCAAAGTCTGAAATTGGTTCAGGCTCATCCCAATCAGTTATTTGTGATTGATCATCTGGCTAAGCCCGATATTAAAAATGGCCGTTTTGAAGGGTGGGAAGCTGAATTGAAAGTAATGGCAGCGTATAGTAATGTTAATTGCAAGCTTTCGGGTATGATTACCGAGGCAAATCTGAAAGCCTGGACAAAAGAAGACATCTTTCCCTATATGGATATAGCTTTTGAGGCATTTGGAGCTGAGCGACTGATGTTTGGAAGCGACTGGCCCGTGTGTAAACTGGCAGGGGAGTATGATGCAGTTTTCGGATTGGTGGAGGAATATTTGAGTAAGTTGAGCACAAGGGAACAGGAACTGGTTTGGGGGAAGAATGCCGAACATTTTTATAATCTATAAGTAGTTATTACTGTCCTTGCGAGCATCTTATATTGTCCTTGGGAGCGGTACTCTTTGTCATTGCGAGCGCAGCGAAGCAATCTCTATAAACAATTACTTATCATTAAAGGAGATTGCTTCGTCGTAACTCCTCGTAATGACAGCCCAAATGATTATATTTCCTGACCAATAAGATTCAGCTACTATGGATTTAAAATTAAAAGACAAAGTCATTCTCGTCAGCGGTGGCGCTAAAGGCATCGGTGAGGGTATAGTTAAGGTTCTGGCGGCCGAAGGAGCTATTCCAGTCATTATCGGCAGGAATGAAGCAGATAATTTGAAAACCCTTCAGGCGGTTGAAGCTTCTGGAGGTACAGCTTTCCAGATCCAGGCTGAATTAACGCAGCCGGAAGAATGTGAGAAAGTTATCAGACTCACTCTCGAAAAGTTTGGCAGGATTGATTCCCTGGTGAATAATGCAGGAGTTAATGACGGCGTCGGACTCGAGAATGGTTCTTACGAAGGCTTTGTGTCCAGTCTGCATAAAAATGTGATTCATTACTATCTGCTGGCACATCATGCCTTGCCGGCTTTGAAAAAGTCAAAAGGTGCTGCCATTGTGAACATCAGTTCCAAGACAGCCGAAACCGGTCAGGGTGGGACATCCGCCTATGCCGCAGCCAATGGTGCCCGCAATGCCTTAACCCGCGAATGGGCCGTTGAATTACTGCCTCATGGAATTCGTGTCAATGCGGTGATTGTTGCGGAATGCTGGACACCCTTGTATGAAAGCTGGATTAACACACTTCCAAACCCTGAAGAGAAACTGAAGGATATTGTCAGTAAAATTCCACTCGAAAACCGCATGACCACTGCTGCTGAAATTGCAGAAACGGTTGCATTTTTGCTGTCGGAACGCTCATCCCATACCACCGGACAATTGATTCATGTGGATGGGGGGTATACGCATCTGGATAGAGCACTTTAAGGTTAAAGCTTAAGGGTAAAAGCTGAAAGCTAAGAGCTGAATGTAAAAAGATAATTCCCAGTTATCCAATATTTCTACTCAATTCCCGACATTACGAGGGGTAATTTATTACATAAAAATTATTAGGAATGACGTCAATGCTGTTGTTGTCATTGCGAGGCACGAAGCAATCTCCTAACGGTACTGCTCAGTTAACCCTTCAATCTTTTTTCAAGAAATCCTTGCTTATTGAATAATTTATATTTTACTTTGTATCTCAAAGTACTTTTAAATAAAAAACGATGAAAAACAAAAGACTTATACTAATTCAGGCAGGGGTAGGAGTTCTCCTGCTAATTCCTCTCATTGCCATGCAATTCACTAAGGAGGTCGACTGGAATATTTTCGATTTCCTAATCATGGGAATACTTTTGTCGGGTACCGGTTTCTTATGCGAATTGGTGCTTAGGAAGGCAAAAAGTACACAAAGCAGAATCCTGATCTGTGGCCTGGTTATATTTCTGTTTCTCCTGACCTGGATCGAACTGGCTGTGGGAATATTCGGTACTCCGTTTGCAGGTTCCTGAGGGGTTAAATGCATACAATTGCCCGGTTTGAACTCTAGCGCCAGACGTTTCTGTTATTTGAGTTTCCAGTGATTGTGGCAAGTGGTTTTTAAGCATAATAGAAAGGCTGTTGTCTGAACTATGATTAAGATGATTTATTTGAATAGTATGAATCTTCTAAATCATGCTAATCAACTAAATCATAGTTCAGACAAAATGCTACACCAGTCCGCAGAGTTTCCATCAATTTGTCCTACTGTACATAGTGTTTCCTGCGATTAAGAAAATTGATCTTTAATTACAACAGAAAAAGCTGTTGTATAGTTAAATCGCAGCACCGATGAGGCTTATCACATGAAATGAAATCTCAAACTCCTTCAACATATTACTCTTAATGGAAACACTTACTCTTCCTGGTATTACTCACAGATATATTCCCACTCTTCAATGACTGAATTTGTTTATTTCCATGCATATTCAAAATCAAAGCCTAATAATTTCATCTTATTTAAGTAATTTCAACTGCGGCAGCGGGTTTTGTGTTCCGAAAGTCACCTGAACACAAAGAATCAAATTGTAATGGCCAATTCCAGAAAACGACAAGGAATAGATTAAACGATTATGGAAAATAGACCAAAATTAAAATTGGAACTTAGTCAGGCTGATAAGCTAATTGAAATTATAGGTTGGCTTTTAATTTTTGCTTTTTGGGCATTGACAATCTACAACTATAAAAGTTTAACGGAACGTATTCCGACACATTTTAACGGGGCAGGTGTTGCGGATGGTTTTGGGGACAAATGGATGATTTTAACTTTGCCATTGGTGGCAACAGCTATTTTTGTTGGAATGACAATTTTGAACAGATTTCCTCATATTTTTAATTATCCAACAGAGATAACAACAGAAAACGCATTAAAGCAATACAGCAATGCGACCAGATTAATCAGATATTTAAAAGTAATCATTGTTGTGATTTTTGAACTGATTGCTTATCAAACTATCCGATACGCCGGGGGACAAACAGAAGGACTTGGAACCTGGTTTCTTCCAATTTCAATGGGTTTAATTTTTGTACCCCTTGTTTATTTTGTAATTAAATCATTCAAGTCAACTCAATGATGGGATTAAATCTCCGTGAACTGTGAAAAATTCATTTCTGATCCGCCTCGCTGTCCTTAGAGTTTCCAGCGATTTATAAAATTGATTTTTCAGTACAACAGTCAA
>CAZTRY010000029.1:0-9108 GCA_964616525.1 uncultured Sphingobacterium sp.
CCATATTCAGGATGATTTCTATCCCAGGGAGACAGATAAACCCCAAACTTTAAACCGTATTTTTTTGCTGCTTCTGCCGTTTCTTTTACAAGATCGCCTTTACCATCCTTATAAGGACTGTTTTTTATGGAATGTTCGGTGTATCTGCTTGGCCAGAGACAAAAACCATCATGATGCTTTGTGGTCAGAATCAGCATTTTAAAACCGGTTTCCTTAAGGGTTTTAGCCCATTGCCTGGTATCAAGTGCTGTTGGATTAAATATCGATTCCTTTTCGTCACCATATCCCCATTCCAAACCGGTAAAAGTATTGGTTGTAAAATGTATAAATGCGTTGGTCTCCATTTCATGCCACTGCATCTGTTCTTCTGTAGGCAAAGGAAAAACAGGGGCCGGAGCCTCAGCTTTTTTTTGCTGTGCATTTATTGTACCCGAAAAGATGAGAAGAAATAAAATGAGCTTATTTGTTCTTAGAATCATTTTTTTGAAATAATTAATTAAATATAAATATTCTCAGCTCCGGGTCAGAGAAATCAATCCTGAATTCCCTTTAAAGAATTCCAGCCCTGTGCCTTGATTGGATGCACCTTTTCAGATTTTGAAATCAGGTTGCAGCCCGCCGAAGCTTCTGTTATGTGTCCGATTATTGAGATGTCCGGATTATTCCTGATTTTTTCAAAATCTGACTGCCTGATGGTAAAGAGCAATTCGTAATCCTCACCTCCGTTTAATGCACAGACAGTTGGGTCGATTCCAAAATCCCGGGCTGTATCATAAGTCATTGGATCAATAGGTATCTTCTCTTCATACAAATTACAACCCTTATCAGATTGCTTACAGATGTGGAGAATCTCTGAAGCAAGACCATCCGAAATATCGATCATGGCTGTTGGTTTGATCTTCATCTGTTTCAGGGCTTCCACTATATCCTTTCTGGCTTCCGGCTTCAGTTGCCTCTCAACTATATAATCCTTTCCTTCCAGATCCGGTTGGATATTGGGGTTTTCAAGAAAGATACCCTTTTCGCGTTCCAATAACTGTAAACCAATATAAGCACCCCCAAGATCTCCTGAAACACATAACAGATCACCTTCATTTGCGCCGTTTCTGTAGCAAATGTCCTTTTCATCAGCATAGCCAATGCTTGTCACACTTATCACAAGACCTTGTTTTGATGAAGTGGTATCACCGCCGGCCAGATCAACTCCAAATTTTTCACAGGCAATACTAATTCCCTGATATAATTCTTCAACTGCTTCAAGCGGAAATTTGCTCGATAAGCCAATAGAAACCGTTACCTGAGTAGCAGTTCCGTTCATAGCATAAATGTCGCTTAGGTTGACCTGAATTGCCTTGTATCCCAAATGTTTTAAGGGCGTATAGGCCAGATCAAAATGAATTCCTTCAAGTAAAAGATCTGTGGATATGAGCGTTTTCTTTCCTTCAAAACTAAGTACTGCAGCATCATCTCCGATCGCCTTTACTGTACTCTTATTTTTGATTTCAAAATTCCTGGTCAAATGATCAATGAGGCCGAATTCTCCTAATTGTTCAATCTCTGTGCGTCCCTTGTTTTCAAACATAATTTGCTTTTAAAATACAAAGGTGCTAATTTTTATGGAAGCGCAGTTTAAGGCTTATGGTAATTTATACATGCTTTTTAACCTTCCATACTCAGAAAGCGGAATTTGAACCAGGATTGGATTCTTTCTCTTGTCAAGAAAATCAATCAGCTTTAAAATATCAGACTCCTTCATTGCAGTACAACCAGCTGTTGGATTTTTGCTTCCGCTCCAGATATGCATAAAAATGCAAGAGCCCATATCAGGGATTGCGGGATTCACATTATAATCAACAAAAATTCCAAACTTATACACATCGCTTTTCATACGCATAGTTTCTGCGGAATTCCAGTCCTTTTTAACTGTATCTGACTTAACTATCTGATTATAATATATTGATTTTGAATCATCTACACAAAAAGTCTGATTATCAACTTTCAAAGAATTCATTTCAGAACGAATATCTTCATAGCCAAACAAACCACTCAGATGAAAAATACCTGCAGGAGAATTTCCATCGCCCTCTCTTTTTAATTTTCCCTTATTCAGTTCTGCTTTATGTAAACCCGTACCCCAGGCCATACCGCTCCTTCCAGTTACAATTGGGATTTCTGTAAATACCGGCATCCAGCGATTTCCCTTATATTCATAAACAGCCATTTTACCCTCAATCTTATTCCAGGTATCAGTTGTTACCAGAATCAGTTGTTCTGTATTAAATCTGGTATTCAGATTTATCGGCTGTTCATTGAAAAAAAATGAAATGAAAAAGTATAATGAAAAAATAAAATTCATGGGTATTTAGATAGCATTCTTAAGCCATTCTTTGCCTTCTGTAAACCTCGTTACCAGCATAGCAGAAACGGTATCACCTGTTGCATTTAAAACGGTAGCCATAGGATCTACAAGAGTACCTATAATCATCACAACCGGTAACATTTCTACAGGAAAACCATAAACTGTCATTACCAGAATTTCTCCTATATAACCACCATTTGGAATTCCACCTTCCACCATACTCACAATGATAGTTATTCCCAGTGCCATCAGGATCGCACCCGGATCCATAAAATCCTTGCCCATAATTGCAAATACTGCTGCAATTTTAATGATGGACGAAACACTTGAACCATCCTTATGCAGTGGTGCTCCAAGCGGAATAACCAGATTACTGATATGCTCCGGTATTTTCATTGCCCTGGCCGCAGCAAGGTTAGCCGGTATGGTTGCCACACTGCTGCAGGTACTTACTGCTGTAAATGTTGGAACAATATTATTTTTCCAGAAAATTTTAACTCCGGGAATACCTCCGGCAATGAATGCATAAAGCGTAAAAAATATTACGAAATAAAAGAAGCAAAAACCATAGTATATGGCCATTGAATGACCGTAAGTACCAAATAACTGCGGACCAAAGACTCCTACCTGATAGGCAAAATAAGCTCCTAAACCAATCGGAGCAAGCTTCATAATCATGATCAGGAATTGCTTCATCACTTCATCACCTGCAATCAGAAATTTCTTGAAAGGCTCGGCAGCTTCTCCGGTTCTTAAGGTTGCAAATCCTATAAAAAGTGAAAAAATAATGAATGCAAGCATGCTCTTACGGGATAATAATTCCGAAAATTCATTCACTGTTAATAAACTGGTTGCCTGCTCTCCAAAACTTGCAGTATGTACTTCTTCAACTACATTTGCGGCAGTTTCAATATTCTGTGGCAGCGGAAATATCCATACTGTAAATATTGTCAGAATGGCCGAAATAAGAACCGTCCCTAAGAATACGATGATCATAACCATCATAACCTTACCCATCTTTTTTGAACGGTCAATATTCGCTATTGAAGAAGCAATAGCAAAGAAGATAAGAGGTATTACAGCTGTAAAAAGGAGATTTAAGAATATGTCGCCAATGGGTTTTATAACCTCAACCCGCTTGCCTAAATACAGACCTAAAAAAGTACCAATCGTTATACCAAGAAGCAGCCTGATAATACTGGCATAATTCTTTAAAAAGCCGGAAGTACCTTCATTCATTTTTATAAACCTAATTTGGCAGATATTTCAAGCATACGTTCAATTGGTAACTGAGCCCTTTTAATAATATCAGCCGGAACAGTAACCTCAGGCAGATCATTTTTAATACATAAATATAGCTTCTCCAGAGTATTTCTCTTCATATGCGGGCAATCATTACATGCACATGAATTATCAGGTGGAGCCGGAATAAATATTTTATCCGGATTAGCCTTTTCCATCTGATGGATGATACCACTTTCAGTAGCGACGATAAATTCCTTTGCCTGATTATTTATCGTGTATTTTAATAAACCAGTGGTTGATCCTATATAATCAGCCATCTTTAAAATAGAATCTTCACATTCAGGATGTGCAATAAACTTAGCTTCCGGATGTCTGTTTTTTAACTTTAAAATTCGCTGTTGTGAAAAGATTTCATGAACCATACATGCCCCATTCCATAAAACCAATTCTCTGCCTGTCTTCTTTGCAACCCAGGCTCCTAGATTTTTGTCAGGCCCGAAAATAATTTTCTGATCCTTTGGTAAACTCTCCACAATTTGTACTGCATTTGATGAAGTACAAACTATATCGCTCATTGCCTTTAATTCAGCAGTACAATTAACATAGGTTATAACTAAATGATCAGGGTACTTTTCTTTAAACTTTGCAAATAATTTTGGCGGACAACTATCTGATAATGAACAACCTGCTTTTAAATCAGGTAATAATACTTTTTTCGATGGAGATAATATTTTTGCTGTTTCAGCCATAAAATGAACACCGGCAAATACAATTACATCCGCATCAGTCTTAGCTGCCTGCTGTGACAATCCCAGACTATCACCAATAAAATCCGCAATATCCTGAATATCAGGCTCCTGATAATAATGAGCTAAAATGACTGCATTCTTTTCTCTTTTTAGCCTGTTGATTTCAGCAAAAAGATCAAGACTTGGGTCTATTGGCTCATCAATAAAACCTTTAATATTTAATTCTTCTAAGGTATTCATTTATCAACTATTCAATAATTACAATATATATTTTAAATAAGAATCTTATTGTTTATTAGTGTGTTAGTATTGTGAATAATAAACTTAATATTCTGTCGTATTAATTGTTTTTAATTTATTTTCCACAAATTCTAAACATATTTTCTATTCTAAATAATTGATTATTAAGTGTTTTAATTTTCCAATTATTTTTATAAAATTTTATTTGTTTAGTTTTTCTTTCTGATGAAAAGTGGAATACTCTTAATTTTTTGCTTATAACTAAATCAAAAATAAGGTAAATTCGGCTTATTAGAAGTATTTATCAGTCTGTTTGTAAATTAATCAACCAGTATTAGTACTAAATTAACATCTTTGAGGAGCTTGTTAACATGTTTATTCATATTCAATATTCTATAATTTTTCATGCATGAAAAAGGTTGATTTTTTAGTGATAGGATCGGGGATTGCAGGATTAAGTTTTGCTTTGAAAGCTGCCAAATACGGTAAGGTTCTGATAGTTACGAAAGCTAATGAGGATGAATCCAATACTAAATATGCACAGGGTGGTGTTGCTGTTGTTGTGGATAAAGTGGAAGATTCGTTTGAAAAGCATATAGATGATACTTTAATTGCAGGTGACGGATTATGTGATCGGGAAATAGTAGAGATTGTTGTTAAGGAAGGACCTGCACGCATTGATGAAATTATACGTTACGGTACTCATTTTGATAAAACTAATAAGGGAATATTTGACCTTGCTAAGGAGGGTGGGCATTCTGAAAGCCGGGTATTACATTATAAGGATATAACCGGTTTTGAAATTGAACGGGCTCTACTTGCACAAATACATAGCGATCCTAATATTGAGATTTTAACGCATTATTTTGCTGTTGAATTAATAACTCAGCATCATATTGGTGAATTTGTGGATAGGAAGTCTGATAATATTGAATGCTACGGTATTTATGCCCTTGATACATCAACAAATAAAGTTGAAAGGTTTTTATCAAGGGTTACATTAATGGCTTCTGGTGGTGCAGGACATATTTATTCTACTACTACTAATCCTGTAATAGCAACCGGCGATGGTATTGCAATGGCTTATCGAGCTAAAGCAAAAGTAAGAAATATGGAATTTATTCAGTTTCATCCTACTGCTTTATATAATCCCGGTGAATACCCTTCGTTTTTAATTTCTGAGGCAGTTCGTGGTTTTGGTGGTGTCCTTAAAACGAGGAATGGCGAGGAGTTTATGCAGAACTATGATGAACGTGGTTCTCTGGCTCCCCGTGATATTGTTGCCAGGGCAATTGATGCTGAAATGAAAAAATCTGGTGATGATTTTGTTTACCTGGACATTAGACACCGTGAGAAAGCTGATATTCTTTCTCATTTTCCAAATATTTATGCTAAGTGTTTGAGTATTGGGCTTGATATGACTCGCGATCTTATTCCTGTGACCCCGGCAGCTCATTATATGTGTGGTGGTATTCTCGTTGATAAGGATGGTAAATCCTCTATTCACAGGCTCTATGCTTGTGGTGAATGTACTTCAACCGGATTGCATGGGGCAAACAGATTAGCTTCTAATTCTTTATTGGAAGCTCCTGTTTTTGCTCACAGAATTTATGAAGATGCAATCACAGTTTTTAAGGATTATGAAATTCCTGACAATATTCCGGAATGGGATGAAACAGATACTAAACTTTCAAATGAGGACATTTTGGTAACTCATAATCTTCGTGAAACCCAAAAGGTTATGAGTGATTATGTTGGTATTGTCAGATCAGATTTTAGATTGGAACGAGCGATGCGCCGCTTAGGTTTGTTGTATGAAGAAACAGAAAGCTTTTATAAGAAAACCACTCTTTCTGTTAAATTGTGTGAGCTTCGAAATGTTATTCAGAATGCTTACATCGTTATTAAATCAGCAATGCTTAGAAAAGAAAGCAGGGGACTTCACTATACGACCGATTACAAGCCTCATGCACTTGAACCACACGATACCGTTTTCTAATTTTTTTATATGGCGCTTATCCTACCGGTTAAGAATGTTTATCCTGAAATAGGAAGTAATTGTTTTCTTGCAGAGAACAGTACAATTGTTGGTGATGTTATTATTGGTGATAATTGCTCTGTCTGGTTTAATGCAGTTATCAGAGGCGATGTCAATTATATCAGGATTGGGGATAATACTAATATTCAGGATGGTGCAGTAATCCATTGTACTTATCAGAAGGCAGCCACAGAGATTGGCAACAATGTTTCCATTGGCCATAATGCGCTTGTTCATGGTTGTACTTTATATGATCATGTATTGATTGGAATGGGAGCAATTGTAATGGATCATGCAATTGTGAATGAGTATTGCATAATTGCTGCCGGTGCCATTGTTCTTGAGAATACGGTCTGTGAGGCAGGGTATTTATATGCAGGCATACCTGCCAAAAAGATAAAACCACTTACTGATCAGCAAATTGCAATGCTTAATAAGCTTCCCGAAAACTATAAATTATATTCCACCTGGTTTATTTCGGATCCGGAATAATTACGTTTTCTTCTAAATCCCAGTTAGGTCTGAGTGAGATTGCTTTATCAAAGTTCCAGGTTTTTTCAGGTTGTTTTCCTTCCTTAACATTTCCTGTATCCCATTGTCCATTCTCATTTTCATCATAAATTACCCTGACCAGATACTTTGCTGTAGGATATCTTACATAATTCAGCATCGTTTTCTTTTTTATTTTGTCCTGTCGGAGTAACTCTTTTCGTTCGTTAAGCCATTGTACCAGATAGGTTTTTGAGGTATCAGGAGTACTTACGTTTAGTGTTATGCTCCCGTAATTATCTTCAACATCCAGGTCAAATTTCTTGGTATAGATCTTTGATTTGGTCCCCAGAACATCAGTAAATGCATTTTCTGCCAGTCTTAATATATATTGTTTTTTTAGCTTCCAGGGGTATTTTATGCTATAGTTTCTGAGTGAATTAGGATCTTTTACTATCTGAAATCCTTTTGCCGGTATTGAGTCTTCCAGAAGTGTAATTTGTCCTTCCTGATAGGACTGAATCGGGGATGATAGCTTCAGAATCAATTCTGAACCGGGTCTGATCTTGCTTCCTGATAGGTTATCTGTGGCTACTAGTGATTTTACATAGGTGTCTCTTTTGTTTCGTCTGAGCGTAACAGTGTCTAGTGCTTTTCCGGCAGACTTAAGTACAACATTAATGGAATCAAAGGTTAGTTCTGGCAACCAAACCGTTGCTGAATCTCTGCTTGGGCTAAATTCTACGGTCTTGCTTTGGTCTATGCCTGCCGGTTCAGTTATGCTTATACCCGGCTCAATCAGTGGCCTGTTGAATGTTAAATTTATCCTTCCATCTCCCTCGATGCGGCGATCTTTTACCATAAAGATTTTTGGATATTCTTTGAACACCTGTATAATAATTCCACTGGTATCTTTAGTTAACTTGATGGGATTTTCAAGGAAACCGATCTCTTCGTTCTGACCATTATATATTCTATCCCCACCCTGTTCAAGTAAAGCATATAACCTATAGGTATCCTCTCTAAGATTGGATAGTTTGAAAGTACCTGCTGTATCTGTTATATTAAAAACGCTGGCTTTCTTTTTTCCGAATAGCGAATCCTGACTGAGAGGTAGAATGAATACGGTAACATCTTTTAATTTTTCTTTAGTTAAGGCATTTATCACTTTTCCTGAAATTGAAAGAGAATCAATTTCATTTCCTGTTGAAAAGACGTATGAATAATTTTTAAGAATATTACTTTCATTAACATCTGCAATTGCCTTACCAAAATTAATTGAATACGTTGTGTTTGCTTCGAGTTCCTGTTTAAATTCGATTTCCAGATTTTCCTTCTTTACTCTGAATTCCGGTGGAATGTCCATTGCCGGTGAGATACTAATTTCTGTATACTCATTATTTAGTTTCACAAATTCATTAAACTCTATTTCAACTTTTTTTGCTGTAAAGTTCTTCGTGTAATTTTTTGGAATTTCATTCACTATTCCCGGCGGTATACTATCTTTTGGTCCACCGGTTGGAGATTGCATGCTTGCGCATCCTGATACAAAGCTCGCCAGCCAAAACAGGATAAGTAATCTATGTAACAGTAGCCTCTTTTTATTTTTTGCCATTTATAAGCTCTATAGACGATTTTCTATTTTTTTGGATTTATTATATTAACTGGTGCGAGAAAGTGCCGTATATCTTATTATTTAAAGTCGGTTAAAAACAGTCATAAATAATTGATAATCAACTATTTAGTGTTTATCTAGCCATATGAACCATTAAAACTGATATATCTGAAGGTGAAACTCCAGAAATTCGCGAAGCCTGTCCCAGGGTTCTTGGTTTTATTCTCATCAATTTTTCTCTCGCCTCTTTAGACAATGAAATGAGCTCAAGGTAATTAAATTCAGGATTAATTGTCTGATCTTCCATTCGTTTCATTTTGTCTACTATTTCGAGTTCCTTTTCAAAATAGCTTTCGTATTTCACTTTTATTTC